>NZ_JAAHGU010000024.1:0-45076 GCF_010692685.1 Okeania sp. SIO2F5
CTCCGTTTGCGGAGCATTCCGTCAGGAAACGAGCTTTTTCAGTATTATTATCAAAAGCAACTTTGAGATTACGTTTCAGAGTCATTTTCAAATATTCACTCGGTTCAACTAACTCGATATTAGGAAATAAATTAACCATATTAATACTAAGGTCAAAAGTAGCTTGAGCTTGATTAATAGTTTTTAAATGCTCCTTGAATCCCAAAATAATAATAACTAAATTATTAGCTGACCGGAATGGCGATCGCTCATTTATCTTTTTTTGTTTAGTAGGGGTTTTGTCTCCAAATTCTGACAATATTGAATTGTACCAATACTACTGGATTTGGTATGATATAGCTAATTTATTCTTACTTATGCTATGGTAGATAAATGTTTAGGAAATTTAGCTTTGAGTAGTAGAATTAGCAGTTAGAATATTGAAACAAGGGAGTTATCATCTGAAATGGACAATATTCCTTTATGTACAGTTGAAAATTTAGGACAACATCAAAAGTTAGGAGAAATTCTGACCAGGGTAAAGCAGGAATTTAAACAAATTTATCAAGATAATTTCATTAGTTTAATTTTATTTGGTTCTCAAGCAAGGGGTGACGCAAAACCTGACTCAGATATTGATGTTTTAGTAGTTTTAAAAGAAAATAATAATCTCGATAATAAGCATCAAAAAATCATTGAATTTATTTCCGATATATGTATCGAATATGGGATGTTAGTAAGTTGTGTTTATGTGAGTGAATCTCAATTTCAACAAGAGAAAAGTCCCTTATTATTGAATATTCATCAAGAAGGTATTTTCCTGTGAATATTGAACAACAACAATGATTACAAAAAGCTAGGGAGAGCTTACAAGCTGCTCAACTTTTAGTCGATCATAACTTGGCTGCTTTTGCTGCTGCGAGGGCTTACTATAGTATGTTTTATATTGCGGAGGCTTTTTTGTTAGGAGAAGGATTAACATTTTCTAGTCATTCTGCTGTTATCTCTGCTTTTGGTCGAGAATTTGCTAGGACAAAACGTTTGCCTGTAGAATATCATCGCTATTTAATTAATGCTCAAGAAAAACGTACAGAAGCAGATTATAATCTTAATCCTAATATTACAATAGAACAGACTCAATGCATTATTAATGAAGCTGAAGAAATGCTTGATTTTGCTCATAATAATATTGATTTAATTTAATAAAAAATCAGGTTATGTAGTTATGAATATCATCTTAAGTCCACAACAATAAAAGTTTATTCAATCCCAAATTGCCAAGGGAAAATATACCAATATTGAGGAAGTTATTGATTCGGCTTTAAAGCTATTAGAAAAACAAGATTATGAACAATGGCTTGATGAAACTCGCCCAAAAGTTCAGGTAGGTTTAGAACAATTAGAAAAGATTGTGTCTGACATAAAAATTATTGTTCCTTAGTTATTTATTAATTGATTTTTCAATTTCAGATAATCTCTGAGTTTAAGGTAACAGTCTACTGTAAAGCAGCAAGGATATCGTCTCTTTCTAAATCATCATAGTCTTCAAGAATTTCCTCAATAGTCATGCCACTACTCAGCAATTCTAGTATAAATTCTACGGGATAACGCAATCCCAGGAGGCAGGGTTTTCCGTGACAGATGTTTGGGTTAATAGTGATTCTTTCTAGGAGGTTTTTATTGATCATTTCTTCTATTGTTAGTTAGTTGAAACTATAAACCAAAAGCTCCTTCCTAGGAATGGGTATATTTGAGCATTACATAATAATATGACAATATAACACAAAAAAGGAGCTTACTTTGGCAGTAACTTTTAATTATCTCTCAATTTCTCAACAGAAAAACTATGTATAAAAAAAATAGGTAGACGATTTCGTAAAATCCCCTACCTAATAAAAAGTTTATCCCTGCATCCGCGACAAAATCCCTGTCTTGCTCCCCTAATTTCAACTTATAAATTTTTCTGTTTATTCTTAGCAAATTTCAATAATTCTTGAGCTTTTTGATAATAAGTTGTTCCTGGTTTCACATTCTCTAACTGATTAATAATAGATTGAATTGTACTAGCAAGTATACCCTGATTAGAATTATCATCAACAGCATACCTTTGCCAATCTGCTATCAAATTTTTAGCCTGTTTAAAAGCTTGCCCTGACTGTTTTTCTAACTGTAGTCGCATTTTCACATTAGCTAAATTAACTTGATATTCTGCTAATTTTGTCTGTGCTTCTAAATAACTAGGGTTATCTACTGATACTTTCTGCAATTGACTAATTGCTTGTTCCCATAAACTCGCTACCAGTTGCCATTGTTGTTCTGAATGGGGTGCATTTTGGGAAGCTTTAGCTGCTTCAAAACCAAATTTTTTCGCTACTTCCATTAGAGTGAAACTCCGCTTACTTCCCTCAGCTAAACTTGCCTCTTTTTTGAAATCTCGCTTAGTCGCTGCTAATTTAGGTTTCACCATTTTTCCAGCGAGAGTAGTTGGTGGAATTTGTTCTAACTTATCTATTGCTACTTGCCACTCAGCGATCGCCTGCTCTTTTTCTGTGGGAGTTGTCGCTTGCTGATACTGCTGTTTAGATATTTTAACTGTTTGCTCTGCCTCTTTTAACAATGTTTGAGCATTTTTTTCTTGAAACGCCTTTGCCTCAATTTGTCCTACCCTTTTTCTCGCCCTTTCAAATTCATCTAGAGTAAATCGCCAAGTACAACTAAAAAAGGTGCAATATCGTTGAGGATAATAACCTAAAAACCATACTGGTAAACCATCTAAGTGTTTTTGTGCTTCAGCAACTCTCTGCGTTCCCAAATTAATATCGGCGCTGGAAGTTGCTTTATTGATCAGTTGATCTGCTTGTTCCGTTTTAGCGATCGCCTCTCGGTAGTTACGATCCATGCTTATGTAGCTTGGTAACAATACCATCGGTGCTACTCTTGCCACTGGTCTCCGAACCATAGGAAAAGGTAAATTTGCTACCCAGACTAAACCTGCTACTCCGAGAGCAGCTAAACCTGCTAACTGAAATAAAATTACTTTTCCTGCGGGATGATTTTCCCTTGCTGCTTTTTTGAGAACTTTTTCGCTAAAGGTAGGATATTGGTCTACAATTAGTTCTCGTAATTCCTCTAATTTAGCAGGTTCGCCAGATTGCATCCGTAGTTTTTCCAATCGCTTCAGAACTATTTTCTGGCCTATTTCACCTGTGAGGTCTTCTTTTGATAATTTTTTGATTTCTTCACTTAATATTTCGTAAGCATAGTTATGGAGACGTGGCATATTTTAACCTCTAGATTATAATCATTTTTAGTTTAAGCGTAATTTTTTAATTAGTCATCAGCAAAACTATCAATATTTCTTGATAAATTTAGCAGCATAAAGTAAAAATATCTGTAAAAATACTGATTTATTTTGAAACAGAAGTTTGACTTTTGAACGCCTATCTATATAGACCTCTCCGAAAAAGAGAGAGTAGGAAGTAGGGAGTAGGGGGAAATAATTAATGATTTATGGACGATAATTGATTTGATTTTTAATTATCGGAGATGTCTATTAGGTAGAGAATTTTGGAAAATATTCTACCTAATATTTGGAATAAAAAACCTCATCCGTGCATCCGTGAAAAAATCCCTGTTTGCCTCTAATTTCAACTTATAAATTTTTCTGTTTATTCTTAGTAAATTTCAATAATTCTTGAGCTTCTTCATAATAAGTTGTTCCTGGTTGAACATTCTCTAACTGATTAATAATTTCCTGTAACTTACTAGCAAGTAAACCTCGATCAGAATTATCAACAGCATATTTGTGCCAATCTGCAATTAAATCTTTACCTCGCTTAAAAGCTGTTCCTGACTCCGTTTCTACTTGTAAACGCATTTTAGCTTCACTCAGTTTTACCTGATATTCTGCCAATTTAGTTTGTGCTGCTACATAACTTGGATTATCTACAGAGATTTTCTGTAATTGACTAATCGCCTGTTCCCATAAATTCACCGCTAGTTGCAATTTTTGTTCTGGATGGGGTTCACTTTCAGAAATTTTGCCTGCTTGCAAAACAAATTGTCTCGCTGCTTCAATTATCACATCACTGCGTTTACTACCATTAGCTAAACCCACCTCTGCTTGAAAATCTCGTTTAGTTGCTGCTAATTGTGGTTTTGCCATTTTTGCAGCAACAGTAGTAGGAGGAATTTGTGCTAACTTATCTATTCCAGTTTGCCAGTTAGCGATCGCCTCATTTTTTTCTGTTGAAGTTTCAGCTTCCAGATATTGTTGTTTAGCTGTAGCAATTGTTTGTTCTGCTTCTGTTAACAATGTTTGAGCATTCTTTTCTTGAAATATCTTTGCCTCCATTCGTCCTACCTGTTTTCTCGCTGTTTCAAATTCATCTAGTGTAAATTTCCAAGAACAACTAAAAAAGGTACAGTATCTTTGAGGATAATAACCTAAAAACCAAACTGGCAATTCATCCAGATGTTTTTGCGCCAAAGCAACTTTCTCAGCACCAAAATTAATATCTGCACTAGAAGTTGCTTTATTAATTAATTGGTCTGCTTGTTCAACATTAGCGATCGCCTCCCGATAATTGTAATCCATATTTATATAACTAGGAATCAAAACTATTGGTGCTATTCTAGACACAGGTTTACGAATCATTGGATAGGGTAAATTTGCCACCCAAACCATCCCTGCCATTCCCACTAATGCAGCAGGTATCCAGGCAATTTTACTCAACATTCCAGATGGTTTATTTGCTTTAGCTGCTTTCTGAATAACTGTCTCACTAAAATTAGGAAATTGGTCTTTTACTAAATAGCTTAACTCTGCTTCTTTTAGGGGTTCTCCTGATTGGAAAGTTAACTTATCCAATCTTTTCATTACTATATTTTTTCCCACTTCCCCAACTAAATCTTCTTTGGCACATCTGTCAATTTCTACCTCTAATAATTTATAAGCTCGGTCATATAAACGTGGCATATTTTTACCTCTAGATTTATTGCTTATATTATACTCGGATAATTTAGTGGAGCAACATATCTCAAACAGTGCAATGGTTCGTTATGACCGATTTTGAAACAATTCTGATAGCTTAAATTTTAACCCTCTAATGCATCCTAAAACAATAAACTTTTTAGCTATCTCAGTCCAGTAGATTGCCTTAAGGTAAAACTCAACAGATATAACATATTGTTGGGTTTCCTTTGTCAACCCAACCTACAAAGTTTCAATACTTTTTTATTATTGTCAGCATTAAGGAACAAGATAGAGGTGCAAGTAAAATTATGCAAGTAAAATTATTTATTATCCTTGCTTAATTGCTGAAGTTTTGTATCTAGGTACTGAAGCTATTTGTCGCGGTAAAAAGTTTCAAAATTATCGTCGTATTTATACTTTGAAAGAATATGTTTTGATTGATTCCCAAAAGATAATGGTTGAATGTTTTCGACTTAATCAAAATGTGATTTTAGAGCAATCAGTAGGTTGGGTTAAGCGACAGCGCAACCCAACACCAAGCTCAAATCTTTTGGGTTTCGGTTCCATGCTTCGCAACGCTAACGCGAACAACCCAACCTACAAAGTGTCAATAATCTTTTATTATAGGCATAAGAGCGAATTAATATAAATTTCGGTGTAAAATTATGGCTGCCAAAGATGTTTTTCATAATGCTGTCAAAAATGCCTTAATCAAAGAAAATTGGATTATTACTGACGATCCTCTTTTTTTAGAATTTGGTGGGGTTGATATGTATGTCGATCTGGGTGCGGAAAAACTTGTTGGTGCAGAAAAAGATGGAAAAAAAATTGCTGTAGAAATTAAAAGTTTTATTCAAAAATCAATAACTTATGAATTTCATACGGCATTAGGTCAGTATTTGAATTACCGTTTTATTCTTGACCAAAAAGATCCGAAGCGAATTTTATATTTAGCCGTTTCTGAAGATATTACGTTTTTTTAGGTTACTATTTACTTAAGGATTCATTGCAGAACAACGCCTTAAATTAATTATTTATAATGTAGAGCAGGAGGTAATTATAGAATGGAAAAATTAGAAAAATACAGAAATTATGTTGAGCAAATAATTAAAGAATACGGACAATATAAACCATCTTATGGAGAGGTAGAAGTACAAACAATTTTTGACCGGGAACGAGACCATTATCAACTTTTAAATGTCGGTTGGGATGGGAATGAAAGAATACGAGGTTGTGTTTTACAAATAGATATTAAAAATGAAAAAATCTGGATACAACATGATGGTACAGAAATTGGTATTGCTGGTGAATTAGTAGATTTAGGAGTTCCATCATCAGATATTGTTCTGGCTTTTCATGCGCCTTATAAACGAAAATATACAGGTTTTGCTGTGGAGTAAATTAAGGAATTCAAAAGTCAAAAATCAAAAGTTAAAAGTAAGATTTTTTCAGGGAAATTAAAAGTTAAAAGTAAGGTTTTATAGCCATAATAAATGATTCGTGAAAAAAAACTGTAGGGGTTTGGTCTCCAAAAGCATTTACTTTTTTCTACAAGTCTTTGCTGAGAATATCTAAGTACAATTTTAAGATTTTGTACAAATTTAAGACTTTTTCTTTTATTTCTTTGTCTGAATTTATTTCTCTGATTAAGAAATTTTTGTGCTCTTTCTTCTGCTTTGTTTTCAAACTAGGTATTTCCGCAATCCATAAACACGGCAGCACACCCTCTAATTCCAAGTTAAGGTCATTGTATAATAACCACTCCCCCTGCTTTCGCCAACCCAAACTTTCGCACAAATTATTCAAAACCTCTATTTCCGAGTCTTTTGTCTTATCCTGATTACGGTAAATTTTCTTTTTCTTTTGAACACTGAAGCCAAATTTACCCCCGCTATATTTTACCCAAAGTTGATCTATAGCACGAAGGTTATCAGAAGATAAGTTTTCAATGGCTTTTGAGTATTGTGAGTATTCAAAGTCGCTTAATCTTAAGCGCAATAATAGCAATAATAGAGATATAATTACTGTTCCTACCAATACTCCTGCAAATACCTGTAGTAGTTCTATTGATACTATTACTCCTACTCCTCCGAATCCTATTACAAATCCATATACTGTCCCTGCTAATATTCCTGAAGGGAGAGGTTCACTAAATTCCACTTCCATTTTTGATTTTTTTACTCGTTTTACTCCCTCTGCTTTTTCTATTACTTTTAGTAATACTCTAAAAACTACTATTAACACTGATACTAATACTAAAAATTCTAATGCTCCTGTCCTTGTCAACACTGTTGCTGCTATTACTGTTCCTACTAAAGCTCCTGTCACAAACCCTACTATCATTTCTATCCAAAATACTGATAAGTATTTTTTAATTTTATTAGCTTGAAGTATCAGATCGAAAGTTTCATCATTAGCTTCTTTCCACTTCTCTGCTGCTAATAACTGACGAAGTTTGAAATATTTAGGAGATATCCCTTCTGGTAAAACTTGCAGTAGTTTTTTAACCGCTCCATTTTCAAAAATATAATCATTATTATTCGATTTCATTTTAGAGCAAAGTAACTGTTGAATTTTTGGGTAATTATTAATCCAATAATTTGCATTTCCTTTATCCTTTAATGGCATTATAGAGTTATTTGATTCAGGAGATTGATCGATAGCAGATTTTTCTAACTCAGCAAGTAGTTGATTGTTATTTTTAAGTTCAACAAGAAGACGGGGGTATTTGAGTGTCAGTGCAGTAAACTTACCCATCTGTTCTATGGTTATAGTTTGCCTCTCAGCAAAAGTAACTCCAATAGAATAATAAGCAATATAAGTTTTTAATGTCAGGGCATTAACATATTGTTTTAAACGACGGGGGTTATTATCAAAAAAAGGAGCAACTATTTCAATCAGGTTAGCAAGATTTTCTGGTTCTAAATCTTTTTCAATAACTGGAAAAATAGGTAATTCTGGATAGGAAAGCTCTGTTTCTTCAAATTCTGAGTTTTGTTCTAAAATTGGAGATTCTCTTACTTCTGATTCTGCCTCTTTTTTTGGTGAGAATAATCTGTTAAAATTTTTGGTAATAAAACTATGAGGAATTCCAAAAAAGTATTTTTCTTCATCACTCTCTATTTTTATCTGACTTCCAGATACTTTTTCCAAAAAATTATTTAACGTATCTGGAGAAGATTCAGGAACAGAGAATGATAATTGCACAAACTTTTCCAGAAAACTAAAACCATAGTCTACTTGTTTGATAGACCTATCATTTCTATTTTCCCACTTTTGATTTTCTTGAGCAATTGAAGCTAGAAAAGGAATCACATCTTTTTGTTTAAAAGTTATCGAAGCTGCCACCTTTTCCCGATCCATTCCCAAAATAAAAATCAAATTTGGGTCATCAGAAATCATCATATTTATACCTTGTAATAGATCCGCAGCTTTACCCAACTCACAACGGTCAAGGTCATCAATAAAAACATAAATTTTCTCATCTTTACCTACATAAGCACTAACAATTTTAGAGAAATCTTCGTGAAATTCTTCAATAAAAGCAGCTTCCTTTTTATAATCAGGAGACTCAAGATATTGAGTTAAATCCATTTTATCGTCACCAATTAAATCTCTTATTATTCCCAAAAGTTTTCCAATTGCAGCAACTGAACCTCCTGTCAAGCCTAAAAACGCCGATATGCTTAAAAGTAGATTATTTAAACCTTCATTATTGGTTGATTCCGATTCTTGATTGTCATTTTTATTTTTCTCACTCTGGTTTTTTTGACCCTCTAAATTTTTATTTTTATCTTCTTCCTTTGAATCTGTATTAACAAGTTATGCCAAAGTTTCAGACAACTGAGGAATTCTCTCAACGCCAACTTTCCAATACACAAATGGAATAGCTAGAATAATACTAAAAATTACAGAACTTATCGCTAAGGTCTGAATAGCTTTAAACGGTTTATCTTGAAAATCAAAACGATTCCTGAGTAGCTGAAACCGACTGTATAAATTATAGAAAAAATCAGGAATATTGCGATTTTTAGATAATTGTTCTAAAAAAGAAAGAGCAAAAGTCGCCCAAAGTGACTCAGATTTTTCATGTCGCCAAGCATTAAACCAAACAGTTTGAGTTTTTTGCTTTAATCCTAATCTGAAAAACTTCCAAATATTTGATAGATTCGTGAAAATAATCTGGTCTTCTTTAATTTTCTGCCAAACCTCTACTAAATCTTTTTTATCTAATTCTTCAGACTTCTTGAGAATCTCCTTTTCCAACTGTTTCATAAAAGAAGATTTACCACTACCCCATTCACCTTCGATAGAAATAGTCAGTGGAGGTTTTGTATTTTCATTAGTTAAAAATTCTGCCATAGCTATTACATAAGGAGTAAAACCAAGTTCATCTTTTGTTGCTGCTTGGTCTCCAATAGTAATAATTTTGTTGGATTTATCTGTAGATTTTGTCATAATTGATAAGTCAAAATTCAAGAGTCAAAAGTCAAAAGTGAGATTTTTTAGGATCAAAACTAAAAGGTACAAAAGTTATGTAGTTCAGACTAATTCATCCTATACAAAAAAAGATTTAGGCGTTAGCGGAGCTTGGCGTTAGTCAATGCCATTTGCTTCGCATAACTATCGTTAACACCTCTACATATGGCGTTTTCAACGTTAATTTGTGTAAGTCCCGTTATAATTATCAATAATAACTAAGTGCTTACATTCAGTTTTTCCCGTAACGAGTAAATTGACGCTTAAAAGCAGAATGAAAACCGATAACTATATCTGAAGTAGGTACACCCATCTGCTCTAATTTCTCAGCAACAGATTCTTCCGTACCATTATATTGAATCCAAATTTTGCCATCTATAATATCAAAGTGCATCACAGGACCAAATACTCGTTTATCCCCTTGCCAACCTACATAAGCTAATTGATAATGGTCACGTTCTGTATCAAATATTAATTCATCTTTTACTGTATTATTGGTATTTGCTATTTCTGCGTGTGAACTCAAAATTTCCTGAACAAATTGTCGATATTGTTCTAATTTATCCATTGAGATATCACCTCCAATTCAGGATTAAAAATAATCAGTTTAACTTGATAACGTTTAAGAGAACGTTGGATAAAAGGAAGCTGAAAAAAATCTTGATAAGTTTCTACAGGAATAGCTAAATAAACAATTCGGTCTGCTTCTTGTTCTTCAAGTGCTTGACAATAGTTAAGATATTGTCCCAATGCAGTATGAAATGAACTAATATCTGAGTCTGCAATAAAGCTTTTAATTTCTACAGCAATTTTTTCAGAACCTCTTTCTGCTGCAATAGCATTTTCTGCTGCCAAATCTATTTGTAATTTGATCGCTTCACTAATCCGAATTGTAAAATGATCGTGGGTGATATTCCATCCATCCTTGATTAAAGCATTTTAAACCTGTTGATGGAAAATGTCTTTAGCCATTGTCAAGAATTTAGAATTTAGAATGCGCGAATTTAGAATTACCTCTTCTTATAAATAAGAGGATTGGATCAAAGGATTTTTTTTCTTCTCTTGGTCGATTGGATATGGCGAGGAAACCTCGCCATCCCACCCTACGGGAAGCTACGCTAACGACCGCTTTTTTCTCCATTCATGGAGATGCTTTATACCTGAATTTTTCGGTAAATAATTTTTATAATAGACATCTCCTCCAAAAGAGGGAATAGGGAATAGAAAATAGGGAACAGGGAACAGGAAAGAATAATTAATAATTTTTGGATAATGATTGATTTTATTTTTGATTTTTGGAGATGTCTAATAAAGGAAAAAGGAGTAAATATATAGCAATCCGCGCAACAGAAATCTACTCCTGTCTCCTGACTCCTTCTTCTAAACATATCGCGTTAAATTCACTCGATAACGTTCTTTTTTCGTAATCGCAATATCCCCTACTTCTAACCTTCCTTTTCCTCGAATAGCAATTAAATCTCCAGTTTTCACAGTATAACTTGCCTGACTAATTTCTTTCCAATTTACCCGCACATCTCCCCCCTCAATAAAATTAACCATTTTACTGCGAGACATTCCAAAACCAGCAGAAGCAACTGCATCTAATCTCATGGAAGCTTCCACAGTTGTTAACTCTTTCTTTTTTGGTTCTCTTATTCTTAAATCACTCAATTCTAGAGGTTTAACTTTAACAGGAACAGACCGAACTTGTTGCAGATTCATTTCTAAATACTCCACCAATTCAGGCACTACTATTACCTGAGCGCCACGTTCTCCCAAAACAATAATATCCCCAGTTTTTTCTCTGACAATTCCCGTACCTAACATGGAACCAAGAAAATCTCGGTGAGTAGCAGTATCAAACAGAAAATTTCCCTCAATATTAATCGCTGTTAATTCTACACTCGAAGTATCAATAGGCAAATCTGAACGAGCGATCGCTAATCTTTTTCGTTCCGCTTGAGGATAACCACCCCAGGAAACTAATTCTACTTCTGTCAACTTTTGAAAAATTGCTTCCGACTCAAATATTTCTGGCGGTGATAAAAAATCACTCTGAGTAATTTCCCAAGTTCTGATAGCTTGTTCTGCTAGATCGATGATGCGAGTGATAGTTTCGCGATTTTCAATTCCTTTGAGAAGTTCTTCTTTTGGTAACATAATTTTTTTGCTGAATAAATTTATTTCACAGGAGTCAGGAGTCAGGAGTCAGGAGTCAGGAACAATGAGAGTGATAATTACAGCAGATTCGGTCGTATATGAGGTACAAATATTAATGTTTGCTAACACAAAACTTTCCTACGAAATACTCCGCAAACGCTAATATATGTCTGTAGTGCGGGCAAAATGCCCGCGACCGGATTTGATATAACCCGATTTCAAATAAGAAGGAATTAAGTAATCAGAACTTACGCAGGGACTCTATATATAGCAAGGGCGTTAGCGGAGCTTTGCGTTAGCAAATGCCATTCGCCCTTACCGAAAAACTTCCTTCTTCTTCCCTCCTGACTCCTGACTCCTGACTCCTAATTTGCAGTATATCCTTGAATATTTTCTGGTTTAAACTGATATAAAGTACGAGTTGCTAGACGAATCAGAGCTTCTGAACCCTCAACAACAATCAAATACTTACCAGCATTAAGGCGGTTACGATAGGGAACAGCATCACCACCACCAAAAATTAGACCCACTCCACCACCAACAAAAGTTCCACCCATTGCACCAGAAATAGCTCCCAATATACCACCAATAAAATGATTACCAAATTCCCCTGCCCAGGCAAAAGTATTCAATCCCGTAATCAAACTAAAAGTAACACCAGCAGCAAAACCAAAAGGTGCAAGCCAAGTAACCATTTGTTTTGCTTGTTTACGGGCCTGCTCATTAGGATCGATTAGGCCATATTCATCAGCAGTTTTATAGCCCCGGCCCAATATTGCCACTTGCTTCATTGGCAAGTCTTGTTTTTCCAAAGCAGAATAGGCAGCTTCAGCTTGAATGCGGTCTGGTAATACAGCAACGAGATAATTCATAAAATTTGGTCAAGGCAATCTAAAATATTTCTGACAATCAATAAAATTATAGGCCCATACTGGTACTCTGAAGGTAAGGTTCAGTCAGCAGTTAATGTTTTTGCTAAATAAACATTATTAATTACAATTTATAGTCTGACAAAATATCCTGCTGTTTGAGAAACTCAAAAATCAAACTGAAGCGAAAGTTTCAGTAAGTCAAACAGTCAAATAACTTAATTATTCAACTAATTTCCTATGCCAAAAGTTCTTGTATCCGATTCAATAGATAAAACTGGAATTGATATTATCTCCCAAGTAGCTCAGGTAGATGTCAAAACAGGTCTACCCGAAGAAGAATTGGTCAAAATTATACCAGAATATGATGCTTTAATGATTCGCTCTGGTACTAAAGTTACTAAAGAAATTATTGAAGCTGCTACTCAACTAAAAATTATTGGTCGTGCTGGAGTAGGGGTAGACAACGTAGATGTAACAGCAGCAACCCGCAAAGGTATTGTAGTTGTTAATTCCCCAGAAGGAAATACAATTGCCGCAGCAGAACACGCTCTTGCCATGATGTTATCTATGTCTCGCCACGTTCCAGAAGCTAACCAGTCAGTTGTTAGTGGTAAGTGGGACCGTAAAAAGTTTATTGGGGTAGAGGTCTACAAAAAAACTCTTGGTGTTGTTGGTCTGGGTAAAATTGGTTCCCATGTAGCTAAAGTGGCGAAAGCTATGGGTATGAAAATTCTAGCCTACGATCCATTTATCTCTAAAGAAAGGGCAGACCAATTGGGTTGTAATTTGGTAGATATGGATTTATTAGTCCAAGAGTCGGACTACATTACTCTCCACATACCCAAAACTGATGAAACTTATCATTCTATTAATGCTGAAACTTTCGCAAAAATGAAGCCCACAGCTCGTATTATTAATTGTGCTAGAGGTGGCATTATTGATGAAGCTGCTTTAGCTGAAGCTTTAAAAGAAGGTAAAATTGCTGGTGCTGCTATAGATGTGTATGAAAATGAACCTCTAGAAGCTGAGTCCCCACTACGAGAGCTAGGACAAAAAATTGTGATGACTCCTCACCTGGGAGCTTCTACTGCTGAAGCTCAGGTGAATGTGGCAATAGATGTTGCGGAACAGATTCGAGATGTGTTGTTGGGGTTACCTGCTAGATCGGCAGTGAATATCCCTGGTATGTATCCAGATACATTAGAAAAACTTAAGCCCTATTTGTTATTGGCTGAAACTCTTGGTAATTTAGTTAGTCAATTGGCAGGTGGACGAATTGATTTTCTGAATGTCCGTCTTCAAGGAGATTTGGCCACTGGGGATAGTAAACCAGTAGTAGTGGCAGCTCTCAAAGGTTTACTCTCTCAAGCTCTGCGAGAGCGTGTAAACTATGTAAATGCTTCAATTGAAGCTAAGGAAAGAGGTATTCGAGTAGTGGAAACTAAGGATGCTTCAGTCCGGGACTATACTGGTTCGTTAGAGTTGGAAGCAAAGGGTTCTCTGGGTGACCATATCGTTAGAGGTGCTTTACTTGGAGAAGATGAGATTCGGATTACTAATATTGATGGATTTCCAATTAATGTCCCCCCAAGTCCTTATATGTTATTGACTCTACACCGAGATATGCCCGGAATTATTGGTAAAATTGGTTCACTTTTGGGTAGTTTTAATGTGAATATTGCCAGTATGCAGGTGGGTCGTAAAATTGTTCGGGGTGATGCGGTTATGGTATTAAGTATTGATGACTTATTGCCGGAAGGAATTTTAACTGAAATTCTCAAAGAACCAGGAATTAGGGATGCTTATACAGTTGCTCTTTAATAGACATCTCTAGAAAATAGGGAGTAGGGAGTAGGGAGTAGGGGGAAATAATTGATGATTCATGTACGATAATTGATTTTATTTTTGATTATTTGGATATGTCTAATAGGTAATAGGTCATTTCAGTTATCTCTTAGCCTCCTCCAGAGCAACTGCGTTAACAGTTAGCCTCCTCCGGAGGAGCTACGCTAACAGTACCTCTGCAATAAGGAGGCAAGAAAATACGGAATTCTCTTTTTTTTATCCCCTTAAAAGGGGAGGCTTTAGACCACGATTTTTCGGTTATAGGTTATAGGTAAGAGTAATATCTCAAAAAGCTGTTGTAGGTTATATACTCTATTATGAATTATGACAAAATTTACCGAATAATTAAGGTTTAAAGCCTCTCCTTTAAAGGACAAAAAAAGCGGTCGTTTTGCTGGCGCACAACGCACGTTAACGGCAGTCGCCGACATGTTTGCGCAGCATTCCGAAGGAAAAAGTGCAGCTTACCGTAGGGTGGGATGGATGGGTTCCCTAACCATATCCAATAGACCAAGGGAAGAAAAAATTTTCACGCTCCGCGTCAATCCTCTTCTTTTCAAGGATAGATAATAATTAATCATTAATAATTAATGATTAATTGTTGAACCTACGACCTATGACCTAAGACATAAGACCTACGACCTAGGACTTAACACCTAATCTAGAAAATAACAATGTAGAAAAGCTGAAATTTTTATGGCATATAACTGGTGGGAAATTAGAGTGTTGTGTCACCCAAGTCTCGAGGAAGTCATTGCTTGGCGTCTAGATACTTTTGGTTGCCGAGGTACTGCGAGTCAAGTCCAAGAGAATCATTGCTTGATCTGGGCCTATATACCAGAAGAACAAGCTCAAATGTTGGACTTGTCAGCTTTGGCCGTAAACTTACGTCAGGATGCCCTATGTATGAATCTACCAACTCCAGTAGTGAATTGGGATTTAATTGAGGAAGAAGACTGGGCAAGTAGTTGGAAACAATATTGGCAACCTCAAGAAATTGGCGATTACTTTCTAATTCATCCTGCTTGGCTAGATTTACCAGAAAATTTAGATAGAATTATTCTTCGTTTAGACCCAGGAGCGGCTTTTGGTACAGGAACTCATCCTACTACGGAGTTATGTTTGGAGTCATTAGAAATGCGCTTGGGGTTGGAACCTAATCCAGAAGCTATTATTGCTGATATTGGTTGTGGTAGTGGTATTTTGTCCATTGGGGCAGCATTATTAGGAGTACGCCAGATATATGCAGTTGATATTGACCCACTAGCAATTAGATCCACTATTGGTAATCGGAAATTAAATGATATAACGGCTGAAAAATTAATTGTTGAACATGGGGATATTGAGCATTTAATTAAGTTAGCTTCTGGTCCGGTAGATGGTATAGTTTGTAATATTTTAGCTGAAGTAATTATTGATATAATTCCACGTCTGGAAGCGATCGCTAAACCTACAACTTGGGGCGTTCTTAGTGGAATTTTACTAGAACAAGCTAAATCAATTGCTGATACTTTGGAAGAAAATGGTTGGGTTGTGGCCACTCTTTGGAAACGAGGAGAGTGGTGTTGTTTTAATATTCGGCGTTCTTAATTAATTTAAGAAGGTTTTAGGTTTTAGGTGGTAGGTTGTAGGTGAAAATTTGAGAACGATTTAAGAAGGTTTTAGGTTTTATATCAAATCCGTTTAATTAGGTATAAAAATATTGTCCATTTTCACAATTACCAAATCTTTATAACTGTTTTTCCTCCTGACTCCTGTACGGGCGTTTTGCTGTGGCATAACTCCGTTAACGCTCCGCGACATGTAAAGCGGAGAGCTTCTACCTGAGCAAACGGCCGTTAGCTTCGCATAACTATCATTAACGCCCCTACTACCTGACTCCTAACTTCAAAAGATTTTATACCGATACTAATAGATTTAATATTAGGTGGTAGGTGAAAATTTTAAGAACGAAGATATAGCAGTGGAAGGAAAGGGCGCGGACATATCAAAAGTTTAAAACTCAGACAAAGCCAGATTTTTCCTTTTTCACTTCTTCTCTCTTCCTTTTTCCTTCTTCCTTCTTCCTTCTGCTATAAAAATAAATATAACTACTACAATAAAAAATATTAACTAGAACTATCAATACTTTTCCGATTGCAGAATTAATGCTAGGAAATATCCACAAAGTTGCTAATAACACCAGTAAAATTTCTATCAAGGCAACAATTGCTCCATAATGTTTCGGGTCCCAATAAGAAATAGGGCTAATAAATCGATAATTACTTAAAGGGAAAAAATGTCTATGAGCATCATTATTATGTACTGGTAAATCAAACAGAGAATGAAGCACCAAACTAATACAAATAACTTGCATAATTTCCCAGCAAAAATAGTAATAAATTAGTAATAAAATTATCGCTAAAGGAATAGAATGAAAAGTAGCAACAAGATTTTGTATTAATGGTTGATAATAGGCTTCTGACCAAATTTTTGCTTCTGGTAACCGGACAATAAATTTTGCCCAAAAGTAGAAAATAAAGATTGGAATATCTGGTAAAATTCCACCTATTACAATAGCAAGATTAGCTTGTGGTAGTTGTGGTTTAGCAAGAAGAGCTAGATTAATAATGGCATGACTTGGTGTATTCATATTGAAGAAGGAAGAGGGAAGAAGGAAGAAGGAAGAAGGAATAAGTAAGAAGGAATAAGTAAGAAGGAATAAGGAATAAGGAATAAGGAAAAGAGATTTGCCGTTAAAGTGAGAAGATGATTTTTTCACCACTCATAGACATCTCCAAAAATCAAATCAATTATCAGTTATTTCCACCTATTCCCTATTCCCTCTTTTCTGAAGATGTCTAATTCAACAGACATGATATAAAACTTGCTTCAACAAAATTATTGCTATAATAAAAGTTTGAATAATTTATATAGCAATCAGGAATCAGATGTGAGAATTGAGGTGTTCCTTTAAAGCATAGAATATGGCAGTTATCTTATTCATATATATTCGTTTTTTTCTTCTTCCCTTTTGCCTGTTGCCTGTTGCCTATTGCCTAAAAGTCTTCAATATCTCACAACTAAAATCATATTGTTATATTTAGCTAAATTAATTAAAATTAACTATGTCCTTACCTATAGTAGCTATTATTGGCAGACCAAATGTGGGAAAGTCCACAATAGTAAATCGCTTGGCCGAAAACCAAGATGCAATTGTCCATGACGAACCAGGAATAACTCGCGATCGCACTTACCGTAACGCATATTGGCGAGACCGAGAATTCCAAGTTGTAGATACAGGAGGCTTGATATTTGATGATAATACAGAATTTTTACCGTTAATTCGCGAACAAGCTATGGCCGCTCTCACAGAAGCAAGTGTTGCTATTCTTGTAGTAGATGGACAAGCAGGCCCAACTGGAGGAGATGAAGAAATAGCTAGGTGGCTTCGTCAACAACCTGTCCCTACCCTTCTAGCAGTTAATAAGTGCGAATCTCTGACAGAAGGATTAACCCAAGCTGCGATGTTTTGGGAATTGGGTTTAGGAGAACCTTATCCCATTTCTGGTATTCATGGCAATGGCACTGGAGAATTATTGGATGAGTTAATTACCCATTTACCACCTATTACAGAAATTCCAGAAACAAATGAGATTAGAGTAGCAATTGTTGGTCGTCCTAATGTGGGTAAATCTAGTTTATTAAATGCATTTCTTGGAGAAAATCGTGCAATTGTTAGTCCTATTTCTGGTACGACAAGAGATGCTATTGATACTGTAGTAGAACGTAATGGAAAAACTTATCGTTTGATTGATACTGCTGGTATTAGAAAAAAGAAAAATGTGGAATATGGTGCAGAATTTTTTGGTATTAATAGAGCTTTCAAAGCTATTCGTCGTACTGAAGTTGTTCTGTTTGTAATTGATGCTTTAGATGGGGTAACAGAGCAAGACCAAAAGTTGGCAGATAGAATTATTGAGGAGGGTAGAGCTTGCGTTATTGTGGTAAATAAATGGGATGCTGTGGAAAAGGATGCCTATACTATTTATACTTATGAACAAGAAGTAAGGTCGCGACTATATTTTATGGAATGGGCAGAGATGATTTTTATTAGTGCATCTACAGGAAAACGAGTAGAGAAAATTCTAGATTTAATAGATAATGCCGCTAATGAATATCAGCGTCGGGTCACAACTTCAGTGATTAATGAAGTTTTAGAGGAAGCTGTTAGTTGGAATTCTCCTCCAACGACTCGTCAGGGTCGTCAAGGAAAAATTTATTATGGAACTCAAGTGACAAGTAAACCACCAACAATTGCTTTATTTGTGAATGACCCCAAGCGTTTTCCTGATAATTATCGTCGTTATATACAAAGTCAGTTTCGTCAACATTTAGGATTTACAGGAACACCTATAAGATTACTTTGGCGTGGCAAAAAAGCTCGGGAAGTAGAGCATAATACTGTTAATAGAGCAACTCGTGTTTAGGAGTAGAAAGAAGGAAGAAGAAAGAAGGAAGAAGAAAGAAGGAAAAGCTTGCTTTGTCTAAGTTTTAAGCTTTTGATACAGCAGATTTCGGGCAAATGATGTACAGGATAAATCGTGAAAATCATGTAGCGTGGGCATCTTGCCTGCGTTTAGGCATCTTGCCCGCGCGGGTGTACCTCATAACAACGAAAAGCGCTGTATGTCCTAACCTTTGTTTAGACTGCTATAATTGTCAATTCAGTTATTAGTTAAGCCTCTTCCGAAAGAACTATTTTAACAGTACTTCCTGCAATAGGAAGGCGAGAAGATGCAGAATTTTTTCTCAAAGTTTAAAGATTAATATATTTGCCAATTTTTTTATTGGCTAAATAATATTATGTCCGTTGAATACTTAATATAAAATCAATATTAGAAACAGGAAATAGGAGGATATCAGGGAGATTCAAATTTCAAGCCTCCTTATTGCAGAGGTACTGATAACTGATAACTGATAACTGATAACTGAAATAACCTAAATAAAAATGGATTTACTACGATCGCTTCCTCTAGGACTATACTTAGAAAAACCCATAACATGGCTACATAAACTCGACCCGAGAGTTAAATTAATCTGGCTAATGAGCTTTCTAATCAGCCCAGTTTTGAGTAGTTCAATCTGGCGTTTAATATTAGTAGCTATGTTAATTTTATTAACATTTAGTGCCTCAATTCCTTTACGAGTTTGGAAACGACAAATGGGTTGGTTGCTCACATTTTGTTGTTTAGTTTTTGTCATGAGTGCAGCTATTGCCCCTGATGGACTTTCAATTAACTATCAACCCCGTTTACCAAAAGATGAACTAACCTTTGCTGAACAAACTAATAATTTACCACCAGTACCAGAAGCTAAAAATTTTTCCAATTTTTTTGGATTGGTAAAAACAGAAACTTCAACTGAATCAACTTCTCAAACACAACAGCAAAAACCAACTGAATTACCTCAACCTACCTCTTATAAATACGTCCTTTTTCAACAAAGACCACTAACTATAACTCGTCGTTCAGTAGATTTAGGTATTAGGATTGCCACCTTATTATTCACCGTTATTTATAGCACGAACTTATACCTTTTAACCACAGGGTCAGAAGAAATTACAGCAGGAATAGAAGACTTAATGCAACCTTTGAATAAATTAAATTTACCTGTAACAGAAATAAGTTTAACTTTAACGTTATCCTTAAGGTTTATTCCCCTAGTTTTAGAGGAGATACAAAATTTAGTTCGTTCAGTTAGAACTAGAGCAATTAACTGGAAAAAACTAGGACTGCGACAAGCTTCTCAAGTATGGCTAATCGTAGCAGAAAGACTATTAGAAAATTTGCTATTGCGAGCAGATCAAATTGCCAGTGCAATGAAAGTGCGAGGTTTTACAACTCCCGATCAACATAAAGTACAATGGCATGATCTACAGTTAAAGGTATTGGACTGGTTAGTATTGGTTACCTTAGTGTTATTCTGGTGGGTTAGGTTAGTTTGGGGAGGACAAAATTAAAACAAAATTATATATTCTTATAGATAATTATTTATCTGGTATTGTAAATGTATTCAAAGTAAAAAAATTTCAAAAAGTGCTGTGGGATACCTAGTCACTGATTGATTTTGTTGATAATTTTTAAGACAAAAATTATAGATTGATATTTGAGTTGAATATCAAATAATTATAATTGCAGAAAATATATTTTCTGGGTCTATTTACTTCTAAGAGCATTTAATAATTTACAGAAAAAAACAAAAACCTAAATTTATCTGTTAAGCTGTAAAATCTAAAATCTAAAACAATTAGGGGCTTTCAATTGACAAAGGCCACTAAGTTATTTAAAAATCCTGTCATTATCTGCTGATTTTTAAGCCTAAATGACCAACGAAACTTATATGAACCATCCTAACTTTGGCCTCTTATACAGAGTGTGCTTAGTTGAGGATCACCAAGAATTATTTACTACCCTCTATGCTCAACGCTTATTTTTTTTAGTGACAAATGGAATAGGAGGTATTAAATTTGAACCTTTAGGTCGTTCAGACGCACGTTTAATGGTGGAAATTCGCCTCCGCCAACTGCGTCGAAATGGTCAAGCAACTGAGTACCAAAAACTTCAGGCAGTTCACAAAAATACTTTTCAATAATTAAACTGTTCTCTGCTTCTACTCAAGTAAAGTAAAGTTAACTATATTGTCCGGCCTAATCTTGAAGAAGGCAGAAGGGAAAATTGCATGGGTATAGTCAACGACCGCCCACCTGCGTGTCTTATCACCCCAAGCAATTTTAAGCACTCCCGTTGACGGTGGGTTATTAAGCCCGCCACAGACAAAGATAATAAGAAATTCTCAAATCTCAAGATAAAATGGTTGAGTCAATTACTGAACGTATTACTAAAATCCGCTCTAACTTACCTGCATCAATACGCATAATTGCTGTAACTAAACAGGTATCAGTTGATGCTATTCGTACTGCTTATGCAGCAGGAATAAGAGATTTTGGAGAAAATAAAGTTCAAGAAGCAGAAGAAAAGCAAGGCCAACTACGAGATTTAGCAAATATTACCTGGCATATGATTGGCCACTTGCAAGGAAATAAAGCAGCAAAAGCCTTACAGCAGTTTCAATGGATTCATTCTGTAGATAATTTAAAACTGGCCAAACGCCTTGACCGTTTAGCAGAAGAGTTATCTTGTAGTCCTAATATTTGCCTGCAAGTCAAAATTTTACCCGACCCTAATAAGTATGGGTGGAGTATACCAGAATTAATTACTGACTTACCACAGTTAAATCAATGTCAAAATCTTAAAATTAAGGGTCTAATGACTATTCCACCCCAAGGATTAGATCATGGGCAAACCTTATCAGTATTTGAGAAAACTCAGGAGTTAGCCCAGGAAATTAGCAAAAAAAATTTGTCTAATCTAAATATCCAGGAACTTTCAATGGGAATGTCAGAAGATTATAATTTAGCCATAACTGCTGGTACAACTATGGTCAGACTAGGTAGAATTCTATTTGGTGAGAGGAGGATTACACACAAGAAGGTTGAAAGCTCCTCGCCTTTAGGCAGGGGATGAAAATGACGGTTCGGGATTTATCCCGCCGAAGTGATAAAATTAAGGTTTGAGTAAGGAGTTCATCTGCACTTGGAACTGTCCTAGTACGGAGAAATCCCGGTAAATTAAGAAACAACGTTTGATACATTCAACGCAAGCAATGACAGGATAGTGAGTGTACCATTTTGGCATAGTGATAGAACCTGCCAAAAGCTAACAATGTGAATACAAGTGAGTTTCTAGGGGCGCTTTGACTGGTCTGACCAGGATAAGTCTGGGTGACAGCTCAGAACAAGCAAGCAAGCAATATGTATTTGTCCCGTTGCGTAGCATCCGCTTAAAATGCCTGTATCTTTAAATTATCGGGGAGAAGTCATTAAATCTGAGGACTTATGATTGTCCAGAATGTGGCTGATCAATAGACCGCGACTTGAATGCGTCAATTAACTTAAAAAAGCGAGTGCGTAATTCTGAGGAGACCTCAGAATGTAAGACGCACTCAAGAGGTGCGGTAGGTTTGACCGTTAATGCCTGTGGATGAGTAACTGCCGACGGTCTCACAAGAAGCAGGAAGTAAACATCAATTCGTCACTTTTTGTGACGTGTTGTGTCAGTTTTATGAAGCAGAAGTCAAAAGGACTGATATGCTATCAAATACAACTTAAAAAGTAAAAATAGTAGTAAACTACCCACGATTAAGCTACCTTGGGACAATAGTCCGAATTTGACAGTAGCGAAGGAGTAATTTAATGGTGAATGGTCTTTTTTCCAAACTAAAAGATTTTGTAGGACTCAACGAACAAGTTGAGTACGAATATGATTACGATGAAGTGGAAGGAGAACAATATCAAAGTGTTTATCCTCCACAACAGCAACCTCCTGCTGCTATACCAGTAGCAGAAGAGGAAAATCGCAATAGTCGCCGATTAAGAAATAGGGCCACTACTGCGACAACAACGACAAGCAGCACAGGTATTACTGGAGCTGTTAAATCAGAATCTGGAATGGGATCGGTTATGAACAATGTAATTGGAATGCCTGGCGCTTTAAATGGAATGTCAGAAGTTGTGGTTATGGAACCACGAACTTTTGAAGAAATGCCTCAAGCAATTCGTGCTCTACGGGAGCGCAAGTCCGTGGTTTTAAATTTGACTATTATGGACCCAGACCAAGCTCAAAGGGCAGTGGACTTTGTAGCAGGTGGTACTTATGCTCTGGATGGTCATCAGGAACGTATCGGAGAAAGTATTTTTCTGTTTACACCAAGCTGCGTACAAGTCAGAACTCAAGCAGGTGTAATCAACGAGATGCCTCAGACTCAAACACGCCCTCGTGTGGGAACTTCTGGGTCTCAAGTTTGGCAACCAGATCAAATTCAAATGATGCAATAATAGCTGAGGAATTTTGGGTATGGGGTCACAAACAAATATAATTAGCGCTAATTATATATATCTATCTAATACCAATTCACTCTAAGGATGTCACAAATAGTCAGCAACTGAATGATGTGGAATAATAGGCTGAAATTACTGTGTAGTTAATACTTTAAGTCTATCAACTTTTACTTCGCGCCTTCTGTACGGGCGAATGGCCATTCGCCCGTGCTGACTTCTAACTTCCGTGAAACGGTATAGGAACCCATTATCAATTCCCTATTCATACATTTTAGTTGAAAAATAAGGGGTTGGTGATTTGAAGTATGATATCATATCCCTATGGGGGTGCGATAGAACTCCGTTCCGCGCTCCGCGACCAAAAAACTTTCTTCTTCTATTCCTCTTTAATTCCCTCCTGACTCCTAAGTAGTTAAGACTAATATCATGCACGCTATTCAGCAACGTGAAAAATGACAACTGCAAAGTTTGGTTTAATTGGTGGTGGGGTAATGGGTGAAGCTTTATTATCCCGACTGCTGGAACAAAAAATTTATCAACCCTCAGAAATTTTAGTTAGTGACCCGCAGCAACAAAGGCGAGATTTTTTAGCACGGGAATATGGTGTAGAGGTAACTACTGATAATCGTTTGGTGGTGACTACTACAACGGAAGCTTTGTTACTGGCGGTTAAACCTCAAATATTTGATACCATAGCATTGGAATTGGCAGACTGGCAAGTTGGTGGCGAGACTATATTGGTAATTTCAATTATGGCAGGTGTACCTCTACAAAGGTTGGAGGCAGCTTTCCCATCGCGACCTATGGTAAGAGTCATGCCTAATGCTCCAGCGACAGTGGGTGCAGGAATGAGCGCGATCGCTCCTGGTAAGCATGTTCAACCGGAACATCGGGAGTTAGCTACTCGCATTTTACGGTCAGTAGGACAGGTAGTGGAAGTTCCAGAAACTTTAATGGATGCAGTTACGGGTTTATCTGGTTCCGGACCTGGTTATGTGGCAATTTTAATTGAGTCCTTGACAGATGGGGGAGTTTGTGCTGGTTTGCCTAGAGCGATCGCTTATCAGTTAGCATTACAAACAGTTTTAGGTACGGCAGTTATGTTACAGGAGTCGGGAATGCACCCCGCACAGTTGAAAGACCGGGTAACAAGTCCTGGAGGAACAACTATTGCCGGAATTGCGGAATTAGAAAGTTTGGGTTTTCGTTCTGCTTTAATTGAAGCAGTGGTGGCGGCAACAGAAAGGTCTCAAGAATTAGGCAATAGTTAAATAGGGTTTGGGAGTAGGAGAGTAGGGGAGTAGGGGAGTAGGGGAGTAGGGGAGTAGGAGAAATATTTGGTAATGGTTGAAGATGGAACATTTTTTATACCGAATTAAACGGATTTGATATAATCCAGCATTTTAGCTGTGTCACGCCACTACTGGACTCCTGATTCCTGAGTCCTCCCTTATTAAAACACGGCGTTGGTGAAAAGAGGTATGATATTATGTCCGGATAAGAGCGCGATAGAACTCCGTTCCGTCTACGTGGCAAAAAAAACTTTCTCCTTCTACTCGGGGTTTCTTCTTCTTTCTTCCCTCCTGACTCCTGACTCCTGACTCCTGACTCCTAAAGAATCAAGATTAATATCATACACTAATTTACCAATGCCTAAAACACAATTTCCGGATGAACTAACTCAAAACCTTCATCCCTCAATTTTTTATTTGATACTCTAGCATTAAAAGGTCGCATTGATGAGGGAGAACCATCCCAAGAAACTTTTTCTAAACCTTGATATTTATGTAAACTATCAAGTAATTCTTTACCTTTGATTGGTACATCATTAACTAAGTTGTAAATACCCTGCAACTGTCTGTCTATAGCAAATTCTACAGCACCGACGATATCATCTAAATGAATCCAGTTTGTGACATCATCACCAGTACCAGGGCGAGTTTTGCCTCCCCACCTACTAAAAATTTTTATTAGCTCTCTACCAGGACCGTAAATTCCCCCTAAACGGAGAATACAAACTCGTTGCTGGGGAGTGGATGCAGATAATAATACTTGTTCTGTTTCGTGGAGAATTTTTCCGTTGTCAGTGGAGGGGTTAGCGGGGGAATTTTCATCTATCCATTCACCATTTTTGTCACCATAAACTGAGTAACTACCTGTGTAAATTACTTGTTGAATATTGGGAGTTTTTTTCAAGGTGGCAACTAGAGTTTGGGCAGTTTCTAAATAGGTTTGTTTGTACTCCATGCCAATATGAGAGCGAAAACCGACACTCAATAATACCATGTCTTGGTTTTGCAATACATCCTGCATCGCTTGGGGGTCATTGCCTTTCATTACTACTACTTGTGAGGTTATATTTTTTAGTTCTGAAACTTTTTCTGGAGTAGTAGTAGTCACTGTTACTTGATGACCGTTTTGACTCCACAATTTGGCAACTTTAGTGCCTACATAACCACAACCGATAATTGCTATTTTCATTCTGTTATCCAATATATTACTTACAGGACTTACGGATGAACACTAAATCAAGTGAGGGCGTTAGCGGAGCTTTGCGTTAGCAAATGCCATTCGCCTCTACATATGGCGTTTTCAAGGTTAATTTGCGTAAGTCCTGACTTACTTTTATTAAGTAGATGGGCATAAATAAACGCAATATTAGAGGGCGGGTTTTTAGAACTAGATTGCGCTTAAGTCAAGGCTTTCGGTTAAACCCGCCCCTACAATTTTTTAATGTTTAATTAGAGCTACCTACTTACTATTGTTATAATACAATATGATCGCTTTTTTTGATAGTAGTTAAAGTCTTAACTATCATTGTCATTATTTATGTGATAATTGTATCGGTATTACTAATATTTGAGAAGTGGCATTTGCTGTAAAAAACATTTATCAAGGGGTTGAAAAGCATATAGGAGAGTATGGATAAAAAACTGAAATCATGTTGATAAAAAAGGCTTATATTCGTTATCAAGATGAAAAGTCAGATAAGGTTTATGAAGTGGAAATAGTTTACCATGGTTGGAACAAATATCAGGTTGATTTTTCCTATGGTAGAACTGGTCGTAAGCTTAAGAGTGACACCAATACAAAAATTCCTGTTTCTTTAAATGAGGCGGAAACAATATTTGATGAGTTAGTTAATTATAAACATAAAAGAGGGTTTTTTATTTCTAAATTTTCACCTATTTACTACGAATATTTATTAGAAATATCGTTGCCTAAAATACAGAAAATTATCAATTAAATTAAGCAAAAAAAAGTCGGAAATTTTTTAGATGAGCTTAAAAAATCAGGGTTTAATATTAGAGAATATTTGGCAGAACTTGACTTAAGTCATACTAATTTAAGAAATGCTGACTTAAAGGGTTGTAACCTTTATAAAAAAAATTTAATTGGTGCATATTTAAGGGGTGCAAAACTTCAAGGTGTTATTTTAGAAGAAAGTAAGATTGATGAAACGACACAAATTGATTATAAATGGCGATTCGTTTGGAAATTAGTTAATTTAGGAAGAGAAAATCGGGATTTAAAGGGAGTCGATCTGAGTGATATTGAGATTAATTTTATCGACTCTGATGATGATGATTTACGGGTCAATTTAACTGGAGCTAATCTTGAAGGTGCTAATTTTAGTAATTCTGGTTTATATCAATTTTATTTTACTAATGCTAATCTTAAAAATGCTAATTTAAGTGGTTCTGAACACGCTTTTTTAGCAGGTGCTTGTTTGATAGGTGCAGATTTAAGTAATACTTGTTTTATTGGAGGTTATTTTAATGATACTGTGTGTATTAATACTAATTTTAGTGGAGCTTCTTTTTGCCATGAGGATTCACATTTTAGAAATGCTAATTGTAGAGGGGCAAATTTTCAGGAAGCACATTTTACTTTAGGTGAAATGAATGGGGCAAATTTTAGCGGGGCAAATTTTTCAGGTGCAACAGGTTTAGATAATTTTTTTGATAGTGCTATTATGGAGCTACTTACAGAAGAAGTAAATTTTCAAGGTGCTAATTTTACAAATACGGATTTATTAAGGGTAAATTTTAGTCAGATTAAGTTGATTAATTTAACTGGAGTAATATTTGACGGAGCGAATTTAAAAAATGCTAATTTATCTGGTTTAAATTTAAGTAATACTTCTTTTAAAAAAGCGAATTAACAAGGAGCAAATTTAGAAATTTGTAATTTAGCTAATGCAGATTGAACTGATGCTAATCTTGAGGATGTTAACTTAAAAGGAGTGAGTTTTGAACAAATTTTTCGTGGGTAAAAATATCAAAATTAATGGTATTGAAGAAAGGAAGAAGGAAGAGGGAAGAAGGAAGAAGGAAAAATCTGGCGTTGTTTGAGTTTTAAGTTTTTGATATATCCGCGCCTTTTCCTTGCACTGCTATATTTACAGCAGTTTTCTAGTTGATGAGGTACAAAGTTTTATTGCTCTAGGCAACAGGCAACAGCTCATCTGGCAACAGGGAATATAGAAATAAATAGTCTTATAGCTGTACCTCACTATCCTCAAAAGTGCTGTAATACCAAATTGATAAATTTTTGCTACAAATAGCTAGGGTATCTCTTAGAATTCAGAATTTCCTACCGAATGCTCCGCAAACAGAATTCAGGAGTCGTATGGGAATAGATTTAATACCATTTTTGATGTTGTAAGTTATCTTTTTCGTCAAATATACTTTCATATAAAGTATGCGTGATGGAGCTTATTATTCGTAACATTCTTTTTTCAAAATGGTATAATTAGTAGAATCGGTTTGCTGACCAGACGCCTAAAAAAAACTAGCTATAAGATCAGAAAATGTTATTTAGACAACTATTTGACCCAACAACAAGTACCTATACTTATCTGTTTGCTGACCAGGCAACTAAAACTGCTGTTTTGGTCGATCCAGTGCTTGAACAGGTGGAACGAGACTTGAAATTATTAACAGAATTAGAATTGCAACTACGCTATTGTCTGGAAACCCATATTCATGCTGACCATATAACAGGAACTGGTAAACTCAAGACTGCAACAGGATGCTTAGGTGTTGTACCGAAAAATGCTCAGGTGACTTGTGCCGATCGCTTTCTCGAAGACAAAGAAATATTGGCAGTGGGAGAAATTCAGATTCAGGCGATCGCGACTCCCGGTCATACGGATAGTCATCTTGCTTATTTAGTAAATAAAAAATATTTATTGACCGGAGACTCTCTATTAATTAGAGGGTGTGGTCGTACAGACTTTCAAGGAGGAGATGCAGGGATATTATATGATGTAGTTACTCAAAAGTTATTTACTCTTGCTGATGATACTTTGGTTTATCCTGCTCACGACTACAAAGGTCAGACTGTTTCTAGCATTGGCGAAGAAAAACGGTTTAACCCCCGTTTTGTGGGTCGCGATCGCCTTAATTTTATGCAACTGATGACCACCTTAAGTTTGCCCAACCCGAAAAAAATGGCAGAAGCTATTCCAGCAAATCAAAATTGTGGACAGCTTAAGAATTAGCTCTTATATCATGTTCGGTTGAATACTTATAAATAACTTAGCGAGGAGTCAGGAGTCAGGAGTCAGGAGTCAGGAGGGAAGAAAGGAGAAAAATCAAGATAATTTCAGTATTTCAAGATAATTTCAGTATTTATTCGGTATTGTCAGTTCTGAAATTTTATTTATAACTGACCCGTCCGAACATGATATTACTGATCTAATCTAAAAGCATTGACATATTAAAGACAAGTGCCTTTTTGGGGTCGAAAAAAGTACCTGGTTTTCAGCTCTTCAATTAGTATTTTAGGCGGCTTTGTTGGGCAGAAAAATCCCAAATTGACAATTCTTATATCATGTCCGGATAAGAACGTGATGAAAAAAGTTATAATGAATGCTTCAACAGTAAATCTTTCTGTTTTCCCTACTCCCCCGCTCCCCTACTCCCCTACTCCCCCGCTCCCCTACTATCTTAATTATAAGTATTCAACCGGACATGATATTAATCCTACCTCCTCGCTCATTCCCATTTCTCCTGACTCCTGACTCCTGACTCCTGACTCCTGATTCTAAGAAGGATGAAAATAATCATAAATTTGCTGCGCCAACTTTGGTCCGACTCCTGATACCTCTGCCAACTGCTGCACTGTTGCCATCCGAATATAATCAACAGAATGAAAATGTCCCAATAACAATTTTTGCCGATGATGTCCCAAACCAGGAATCTCATCTAGGCGCGATCGCTTCATTCTTTGACTTCTTTTATCCCTATGGAAACTCACGGCAAACCGATGCGCTTCATCTCTCAATCTCCGCAATAACTGTACCCCTAATTGTTCCGCATTAGTTGTTAATGGTAGCGACTCCCCTGGTAGAAAAATTTCCTCCCGTTGTTTTGCCAAACTCACTACCCGCACTTCTTCTAATAGTTCCATTTCTTGCATCACTGTCATCACTGCTGAAAGTTGCCCTTTTCCACCGTCTATCATTATTAAGTCTGGTTTCTCTGGAGTTGGTTGTTTTTCATAGTTGCGAAACCGCCTTTGAATTACTTCTGCCATACTAGCAAAATCATCAGAATGACCAGACTGCACTTCTGGGTTTTGAATTTTGTAGTGTCGATAATGTTGTTTTGCTGGCAAACCGTCAATAAAAACGACTCGCGACGCCACTGCATCTGAACCTTGAATGTGAGAAATATCATAACCTTCAATACGGTGGGGTAATTCTGGCATATCTAATATTTCTGCCAAGTCAGTCATTGCTTTAGTGTTACGATCGCTCATTTTATTCAACCGTGCCAACTCATATTCAGCGTTCTTTTTTACCATTTCTATTAATTCTGCTTTCCCCTGGCGTTGAGGCACGAAAATTTCTACTTTTTTACCTTTCTTTTCTGTTAACCAACTTGTCAAAAATTCACTTTCTAGTAACTCATGTTGTACAACAATTTCAACAGGGATTTCTACAGATTCTACTGTTTGATAATGTGATTCTAAAACCCGTTGTAAAATTGCTCCTAATTCCCGACTTTCTCCAGTTACTAAATTAGGTGTTTCAGCAATAAATCCTAATCTACCGACTAATTTACCTGCTCGAATTTGGAATAATTGAACGCAAGCAAATTTATCATTGCTAGCTAAGGCAATTGCATCTCTGGAAACTCGATCGTCTGGCAAAGAAACTTTTTGGTCAGCATTTAGAGAATCTAAACCTCTAATTTGGTCACGAATAGCTGCCGCTTTTTCAAAATTTAAAGCCTCTGCTTCTTTTGCCATTTGAGTATTCAATATATCAATTAATTCTCCTGTTCTGCCTTGAAAAACCATTGCGACTTTTTGCACAATTTTATGATATTCATCTGGTGTGATTAATGCCTGACAAACTCCCGGACAGCGACCAATATCATAGTTTAGGCAAGGTCGGTCTTTAAATAAAGGTTTTGGTCGTTGACGTAGAGGAAAAATTTGTTTGACTAAATGTAAGGTATTTCTTAAAAGTCTGGTATCTACATAAGGACCGTAATAACGGTCTTGAGCTTTACCTAATCGTCGTTTTCTCGTAATAAAAACTCTGGGATAATCTTCTGACCAAGTTATACATAAATATGGATATTTTTTATCATCCTTGAGCAAGACATTAAAATATGGTTGATGCTGTTTTACAAGATTAGCTTCTAATGCTAAAGCTTCTGCTTCTGTATCTGTGACAATAAATTCAATTTCCACCACTTGTTGTACCATTAAACTAATACGATGACTGTGGTTTTTGCTTTCTCGAAAATAGGAGCGGACTCGATTTCTGAGCTTTTTTGATTTACCAATATAAAGGATGCGATCGCTACTATCGTGCATTAAATAAACTCCCGGAGTTTGGGGAATTTCTTTGAGGCGATTTTCTAAACTTTCTGAGTCTTTTACTAGGGGTAAAATTTTAGTTATCATATTTTTAATTATCCTAACTGGTAAATATTTTACTTAACTATCAATTAAATTCAAAAAGAATAAATGTATAACCAATATTATATTATTTCTCCTCTTTTTTTTTGTAACTTATATTATTTTTACTGTTTTACTTAGATAAAATACAGTAATTGAATCCATTCCATAATTGTCAGCATTCAGGCGTCATCTCTCAGCTCTCAGCTCTCAGCGTTCCTAGTTTATTGCATTTGGAGTAGGGATTAGGATTGAGCTTGAGCAAGAATTAAAAGTCTGGGAAAAAGCAAAGGCATCAGCTAACTTGAGCTATTTAGGTTCATTTTCATTGCTGTTTGCGTAGCATCCCGTAGGGAAGCGCTGACCGCTAATAGCTGTTTGCGCAGCAGTCAGCAGGAAATGCTTACCCATAATTTACATTGTACTCTATCTACTAATCTTGTTTAGCATCAATTATTTAGAACTTCATTAAATACTTAAATAGTTAATTGAAAAATAATGAAATTCTCTCCAATTTGTCAAAATCAAATACTCTTAAAATAAAACTATACTGCTAAAGTCAAATTTATTAAAGATAAAACTATAATTGTACCATTTAATTTTAGATAAATTTATCAATATTTATTGAGAGGATTCCAAAAGTAGAGAAAGTAAGTGAGCCTCGAAGAACTACTCACCAAATATGTCAAAATTTTTATTTTCAGGTAAAGTTATTGCATATATATATCAAGCCCAGAAAAATGAGTAACGACTTGAATCAAATCCCTCCACTGGATACTACCTTAGTCACATCATCTTCCCTATCTACCACCCCTATTCTCAATAACATTGAAGCAGTCAAAGAATGTTTACTATATGGTGAAGTACAATTGAGAATAGCAGCAGTTTCTGAAACTCTCAAATACGGAGATTTAGGACTAGATTTGTTACTTATGGCCTTGCAGGATCGGTCAGCAGAAGTGCAATGGGTCGCATATTCAATACTCCTAGAACAACAACAACCTAAAGCTAAATTGGCATTGTCCCAATATACTTGGGATATATCTAAACTACTAGAGTTATACACTACTGGAAAACGGAATTTTATCCGAGCTAACATGAGGGGAGCAAACCTTAATGGTTTAGACCTACAAGGTATAAATTTCAGTTTTGCCTATTTAAAAGATGCCGATCTAAGTAGTATTAATCTTAGAGATGCTAACCTCAAAGAAGCTAACTTAAGAGGTGCTAACCTGAAGGATGCTAACCTAAAAAACACTAATCTTGAAAATGCTAATCTTAGCCTTGCCAAACTCAGGGGTGTTAACCTAACTAATACTAATTTCACTAATGTAAACCTTAGTGGTGCAGATATAAGTCTTGCTAACCTAAATAATGCTAACTTAACTAATGCAAATCTTAGTTATGCAGACTTAAGAGGTAGTAAACTTAGAGATACAAATCTCAGAGGTACTAAATTAAATAAAGAAACAAAACTTGATTGTAAATGGTTATTAATCTGGGAAATAGTTAATCAGCAAGCTATCGGTAAAGACTTCAGAAATATTAATCTAATTGGCATCAACCTTGAAGGTGTAAATTTGAGTAATTCTAACTTCAGTGGCGCTCAACTTAGAAGAGTGAATTTGAGTAATTCTAACCTCAGTGGAAGTAACTTTAGTGCGGCTAAACTTATAAGTATTAATCTCAAGAATACTGACTGTAGTAATACTAATTTAACTGGTGTAAATTTGAGTGATGCTAACCTAAGTAATGCCAATCTCAGTGGTGCCGACCTAAGTAATGCCAATCTCAGTGGTGCTAATCTTAACTACGTTAACCTCCGAGAAACAAAAATAAATGATTTGACAAAAATAGACTCTAAATGGCATTTGGTCTGGCAAATTGTTAACCAACAACCTACAAATAACCATCTCAAAGGAGTCAACCTCAGTCGATCCGATCTTCGAGGTGTTGACCTCAGCAATATTAACCTCCGGAGTGCTAACCTAGAAGGATCTAATTTTGGGATGTGCGACCGCAATGTTCTCTATTGCCAAATACAAAATATTGATAGCAACTACTACAGTCACTCAAATCTCAGAAAAGTCAATCTTTGTAACGCTAACTTGAAAGGATCTAACCTAGTTGGAGCTTATTTAGAGAAGGCTAACTTGAGTGTAGCTAATCTAATGTCAGCTCAACTCAACTATGCTGAAATGAGCGGTGCCAACCTTACTGCTGCTGACCTCAATGATGCAGACTTGAGAGATGCCAACTTCAGTAGTGCCAACCTCAGTGCTGCTGACCTTAGTAACGCTAACCTTAGTAACGCTGACCTGACAAATGCTCATCTGAGTGCTGCTAAATTCTGCAATGCTCAACTTAATAGCGCTAAAATGAACCAAGTCGATCTGAGTACAGCTAATCTCACCAATGTTAATCTCACTAATGCTAAACTCCGTCATGCCAATCTTCGTAATGCTAATTTAACAGGTGCTATTCTTAAGGGAGTCGATCTTAGCAATGCTGACCTTAGTCATGCTCACCTGAAAAATGTCGATCTTAGTTGGGCTGAACTTAAGGGTGTAAAACTCAGTGAAACAACTAGACTTGACCAAAAATGGTATATAGTTTGGGACATTGTTAATCACAAAATAGAAGGAAGAAACTTACAAGGTAATGACCTCAGTAATGCTCAACTAAATCGTGTCGATCTCAATCGTGCCAACCTGAGCAACGCTAATCTCTGTGGTGCTAGTCTACGAGTAGCAGATTTGTGGGATGCCAACCTAGAAAATGCCAATATTAGCAATGCTAACTTGGGTGGTGTGAATCTTAGTGGTGCTAATCTCAAGGGTGCTAACCTCAGTGGCAGTGACCTTAATCGTGCCCACCTTTGGCATACCTACCTAAGTGATGTCAATCTTAGTGGTGCTAACTTGATGGGAGCTGACTTGTGGGGTGTTAACTTGGATGGTATCGATCTTAGTGGCGTTAACCTGAGTTATGCTAACCTCAGCCATGCAAATCTCAAAGATGCTAACCTGATTGGAGCTAATCTCAGTCGCGCAAATCTTAGCTGTGCAAATCTCGATGGTGTTAATTTCAGTGACGCTAATTTAAGTGGTACTAATTTTAGTGATGCTAATATTAATAATTGCATATTACCGAATTGAAAGGAATTAGATAGAATAGAGAACGATAATTACTTTATTGTAGAGTTAAGATCATCATTTATATAAAGCTAGTAATATTATATAAAACCCAATTGATATCTATCAAAGCTACTAGACATCTCCAGAAAATAGAGAGTAGGGAGTAGGGAGAAAGAATTGATCATTTATGTGCGATCATTGAATTTTATCTTTTATGATTGGAGATGTCTATTTGCTTGTTATATAGCGCATAGCGCTATACAATACTGACTAACTTCTGAGGAAGAAATCATCTGCTACCACGGAATATCAATAATCAACCTTCCTCCTTCTTGCTTCATAAAAATAACGGAATGCAAATAATCAATCTTCCTGCTTCTTCCCTCTTCCTTCTTCCTTCTTATTTCACAAAAATATCTGACATTAACTGTTGCCAAACATCCGAATTTGTTAAAGCATAAGCATCAAATTCATAACCATATTGTTGATAAAGACTATTAAAACTATCAATCCAATGATAAATAGTTTCTGTCATAGATAAAGGAGTATATTTTACAGCTTGTCGTAGATATTTACTCATCTCAACTAAATTCTCATTTCGATGTGCCTGCCATGCTAACCAACTCAAAGTATAATAACGAGATTTTCCCTCTAATTTACGAATAGATACTGATAAATTTGGTCTGCTAAAAAAATCATCTAAAACAGACATCATACTAACAGCTTGGTGAGTAGATTTTCTAGTAGCATTCCGGTGATGTTGACGATAACAATAAGTAACTTTTGGCAACCAAACTGCCTCACAACCATTTACAGATAAACGCAATACTAAATCTATATCTTCTCCATGATGCCAACGAGTATCAAAACCTCCTGCACTTTTTATCCAACTCCGACGAAACATCATAGAAATAGTTACAGGTTTCCAAACTACCCAAGTTTCTAAATCTAATTTTAGGGAACCATGCCATAATTCTATATCGGAAATTTTCTCCCCCTTTTCATTAACTAAACGCCACCCACTATGCACAATACCAAGAGAAGGACGAGTATCAAAAATAGCTACCTGTTTTGCCAGTTTATCTGGTAGAAAAAAGTCATCAGCATCCAGAAAAGCAATAAATTCTCCCCCTGCCATTTCTAAACCTAAATTTCGGGCGTGGGATACTCCTTTATTCTCTTGATAAACATAACGAATTTTATCTAAATAAGGTTCTAAAACTTCGCGGGTATTATCTGTAGAACCATCATCAATTACGATAATTTCATAAGAGGTATAAGTCTGATTAAAAACGCTGGCGATCGCTTCTAATATATAGTGGGCATTATTATAGGTGGCAATAATTACGCTGACTCTTGGTACTATGGGATTAAAAAGATTACTAATTAATTTTTTCCACTCTGGTAACTGACTAAAATTATAGGCATTAAATTGATTTCCTTCTTGACGAGCAAGTTTGGTAAATAATTCTATCCAAGTAGAAATTGCTTCTGTAGTAGAGGCGGAAGTATAAGTTAAAGATTTTTGCAAATAAGCAGTCATTTCGGAAAAGTTACCCCCCTGATATAAGCGCCAAGAATTCCAAAGTAGGGAGCGATATTTTACTTGATTTTCTATTTGACTTATTGAGGCAGGTAAATTAGGTTTGCTAAAAAAATCATCTAATAATTTTTCCAATTCTTGAGTAATTTTTTGTCGATTTTCTAATCCAGAAACACTACTATTACGCTGTCGATAACAGACACAAACTATCGGTAACCAAGCAGCTTTTCCCCCAGTTAAAGCTAATCGTAAAACTATTTCTAAATCCTCTGGAATATATTGTGGATCGAATCCTCCATTCAGCTTTAACCACTCACTTCTAAACATCATTGCACTAGGCAAAGTTGCTTGCCAAATTAACCAATTTTCTAAGTCTAATTCTGCACCATTTTCCCAAGGTTTTACATCTTTAATAGTATGACCTTTTTCATCAACAAATCTCCAACCACTTTGCACCATAGTTAAAGTAGAATCTTCTGCAAAACATCCTACTTGTTCGGCTAATTTTTCGGGTAGAAAAAAGTCATCGGCATCCAGAAAAGCAATATATTTTCCTTGAGCTATTTCTATGCCATGATTCCGCGCTTTTGATGGTCCTTGATTTTCTTGATATACATATTTAATTTGATTTAGGTAGGGTTCCAAAACTTGATAAGTATTATCGGTAGAACCATCATCAATAACAATAATCTCATAAATAGTATAAGTTTGAGTCAGGATACTTTTAATGGCTATAAGAATATAATCAGCATTATTGTAGGTAGGAATTACAACACTAACCAACGGTAAGCCATTAGGGAGAACTTTAGTTATTAATTGTTGCCATTCTGGTAATTGATGCAAAAATATAGAATTAAAATCATAGTTTTCTAGAGCAGCATAATATTGAAAATAATAGAGCCAATTACAGATAGTTTTAAGAACAGAAAAAGAGGAAAATTTTAAAGATTTATATAAATAATCAGCCATTTCAGCGAAGTAGCCAGATTTATATAAACACCAACAATTCCAAATTAGAGAACCGTAGCGTAACTCCCTTTCTAACTGTTTAATTTTTGTGGGAAGATTGGGGTTATAAAAAAGTTCATCCAAAATTTTTTCTTCTACTGCTGTTTGAGCAAGTAAATTTCTAGTCATATTACTGCTATGTTGACGATAACATACAGCTACTTTAGGAAACCAAGTAGATTGACAACCTGCTAAAGCTAATCGAATGACAATATCAAAATCTTCTAATCTGCGTAATTTTTTATTAAACCCACCCACTCTTTCTAACCATTCTTTACGAAACATCATCCCACTAGGATTAGTAGTTTTCCATTTTAACCAACTTACTAAATCTAATTCTGGAGATTTATGCCAAGGTTCAATATCTTGAATTTTTTCTCCTTTTTCATTCACAACTCGCCACCCACTTTGTACTAAACCAATATTTGGTTGAGCATCAAAAATAGCAACTTGTTCTGTCAGTTTATAAGGTAGAAATAGATCGTCAGCATCTAGGAGGGCAATTAATTCTCCTTTTGCCAATTTAATGCCACGGTTACGAGTTGCAGATAATCCTTGATTCTCTTGATAAAAATAGCGAATTTTTGTCATGTATGGTTGTAATACTTGACGGGTATTATCTGTGGAACCGTCGTCTATAACAATAATTTCATAGTTAGTATAGGTTTGATTCAAGACACTTTCTATTGCTTGGGCGATGTAAAGTTCGCAGTTATATACTGGGATAATTACACTTACTTTTGGAGTTAGAAAAGCTTGGGACATTATAGTTATTGATTTTGAAGTTTGTGGGAGAATTTTAACAAAGTCAGAACTCAGAAGTTAGAAGTCAGAGGTTATTTTTGTAACGGGGATTTGAGCAACTCTTTAAAATCATGTTTGGAAACAATGAAAATTAATTTGGAAATAGCCGATGTTATTAGACATCTCCGATAATATAATGTTTCTCAACCTAATGAGGTAGACCTATACTTATTTATCTTCTATTCCCTATTCCCTCTAATAATAGTTATGGACACCAGATATAATTGTCAATTTAAAACAGCTATTAGAAATCATGGAATTAGCAAAAGTAATCTAAGCAAACAGCACTCAGCAGTCAGCTATTAGCTAGTCTAATAAGGTCGGAACTGGGGACTTCAGCTTAATTACCTTTAAAGGAGAAAAAAGCAATTTTATTAAAGCTTCAGAGTACGAATCTCTCGTTGGGAATGTAGTATAAGTTAAACGAATGCTTGCTTCATTTTAAAAAGCTGAATGCTAGCGTATTCCGCAGGAATAACTGACCGCTAATAGTTGAATAATTACAAAGTAATTTAGTATGACTAAGCTCAAAATGAACAAAAAAATAAATCTAATAAATTTATCTCAAAAAGCAGAATTATATTTAACTCAAGGAAAATTAGAAGAGGCAATATTAGCTTGTAATCAAGTATTAGAAATAGTGCCAGATTTTCTAGCCATCTATAAAACATTGGGAAATATTTTTCACAAAATTGGTGAAATAGACAAAGCAAAAGAATGGTATCTCAAAGCAATAAGTCAACAGCCAGAATGGGCAGAAGTTCATGCAAATTTGGGCAGCTTATATGCCCAAGAAAAACAATGGCAATTAGCAATAAAATCTTACCAAGAAGCCATCAGCATCAAACCAAATTTACCAGGTTTTTATGGGAACTTAGGAAAAATCTGGCAACAAATAGGAAAAATAGAATTAGCCAGAGATTGTCAGGAACAAGCATTAAGTTTAGAAGCTCAATATCCTCAAGCCTCAGAATATTTAAAACAGGGAAAAAGTTGGCTAGAAAATGAGGAAATAGAATCAGCGATCGCTAATTTCCAAAAAGCCATAAAATTAAATCCATCTTTGGCAAATGCCTATCAAAATTTAGGCGACGCTGTTGCTAAACAAGGAGAGTTAACTGAAGCAATAAATTATTATCAAAGAGCAATTCAAATTCAACCTAATTTGTGGGTATCTCACCATAAACTAGGAAAAATATTTCAAGAAATAGGAGAGTTAGATGCAGCTATTAGTAGTTTCCACCTCTCTATAGAAATTAATCCAAATTTTCCTTGGTCTTACAAAAAATTGGCATATATTCTCCAAGAAAAAGGAGAATTAGAATCAGCAGAAAAATATTATCAGAAAGTAATAGACATCAAATTTGATGTTTGGGAAGTTCACCGTAAATTAGTAGAAATTCAGCAACAAAAAGGAAACTTAGACAGAGCTATTTCTAGTTGTAAACGAGTCATAGAAATTAATCCCACCTTAAATTGGTTTTATCAGAGATTAGGAGATAATTTATCAAAATTGGAACCACACGATCTAGCTATAGATTATTACCGAAGCTTGCTAGGAACTGAACCAAATAATATAAAATGGCTCCACGCTTTAGGACAAAAGCTAGTAAAACTTCAAGAATGGGATGAAGCAATTATTATTTATCGTCGTGCGATAGAATTAGAAGCAAATAACCATTTATTTCACAGAAGATTAGCAGACGCTTTACAACAAAAAGGATTATTAGATGAAGCAATTTCTAGTTATCAAAAAGCCATAGAAATTAATCCAAATTTTTCTTGGTCATATTACAACTTAGGAGAAACACTAAGGAAATTAACCAAGTGGGATGAAGCAATAATTGCTTACCGTCATGCTATAGAGTTAGAAGCAAATAATCATTTATTTCACAGAAGATTAGCAGACGCTTTACAAGAAAAAGGATTATTAGATGAAGCAATTTATAATTATCAAAAAGCCATAGAAATTAATCCAAAATCTTGTTGGCACTATGCAGCATTAGGAAATGTTTATCTTCAACTAGAGAATTTATCAGAAGCTATACCATGTTTAATTCAAGCTCTAAAAATTAGACCAGACTATTACGATGTTCATAAAAAAATAGAATTTATTCTCAAAAAACAAGAACGCCACAAAGAAGCTCACCTCTGGAAAACTAACCAAAAATTACCGCATAATTGGCTAAGAAAGTTTTTAAACTTAACAGAAGATTGGGAAATTACTTCTGAGTCTGCACAAAAAAATATTACTCGGATAAACATCTATTCAAGTACTCAATTTAATCTGTTATCATCTCAAACAATAGAGCAAAAAAAACATCATTATTTCCTAGATAAAAAATCCTACTCAGCGGAAGCTTTTGTAGTAGTAATTCCCGAAGGTAGAGGTAGTATTGATTTAGCAACAAGTGCAGTTATTACTTCAGACAATAAGTTGGTAAGAGATGTTTCTACAGGTTGTTCTGAAGTGATTATATCTTCTGAGGAATTACCTCCGATTAATTATATAGATGGTACAGTGGCATTTTTATCAGCAAAGTGGGGAGGATTCATGTATTTCCACTGGATGTTTGATGTAGTTACACGGATAGATTTGCTGCGTCGAACTAACCTAATAATAGATAAATTTGTCTTTACCAGATGTGATAAAAAGTTTCAAATAGAAACCATTGCTGCTCTGGGAATTAAACAATCTCAAATCATAGAAAGCCGATTTTTTCCTCATATAAAAGCTCAGAAATTAGTTGTACCTTCTTCCTATAAATCTCAGAAAGGAAATCTGAGAGTCAGCAAATGGGGTTGTGAGTTTTTGCGAAGTTTATTTATCAAATCACAAACTATCATAAAATCATCTAGTAAGCCAGAACGAATATATATAAGTCGAAAGTTTGCATCATGGCGACGAGTTCTTAATGAAGAAGAAGTAGTTAATTTGTTAGAAAAATTTGGTTTTATTAGTCTTTCCCTAGAATCAATGTCTATTGCAGAACAAGCATTATATATGGTAGCTGCAAAAGTGATAGTAGCACCTCATGGAGGTGGACTGACAAACCTCGTATTTTGTAGTCCAGGAACAAAAGTGATTGAGATTTTTTCTCCAAAGTATATTACTAATTTTTACTGGGAAATTAGCAATTTATGTAGGTTGTCACACTATTACTTAATAGGTGAAAATTTTGAAGATGATAATTCAGGTAAAATTCCTTGGAAACCAGATATTATTGTAAATTTAACAAGGTTAAAAAAAATGATGAAGTTTGCAGAAGTTGAATTAATTTAGGCAATATTGGCAATTTCAAAGGTAAGCATTTCCTACGGAATACTTCGCAAACAGTTTACACTACCACTTATAAAACTCAGTGGAGACCAGATATTATTGTTAATATTAAACGGGTATTAAAAATTCTAGAGTTAGCATAAATTTAGAAAGTATCTATAAATAAAATGAATACAAAAAAAATTGCACTGGGTTTATATCAACAGGCAGAATTATATCTAGAACGAGGAGAATTAGAAACATCACACCATTTATGTAACCAAGTAATAGAGATACAATCAAATTTTTATCCTGTCTATAATACTCTGGGAAAAGTTTTACAAGCAATGGAAAAATTAGACTTAGCAAAACAAAATTATCAACAAGCAATCACCATAAATTCTAACTTAGTAGAAGCTCATATTAATTTAGGTAATTTATTTACCCAAGAACAACAATGGCAAGCTGCAATTGAGAGTTACGAGCGAGCAATTCAGTTAAACCCAAACCAAGCAGAAATTCATCATAAATTAGGAGAAGCATTCCTACAATTAGAAAAATGGGATGAAGCTGTCATTGCATATCAAAAAGCTACAGAATTAAATCCAAAATTTCCCTGGTCTTTCCATAAATTAGGGGAAGCATTCCTAGAATTAGAAAAATGGGATGAAGCTGTCATTGCATATCAAAAAACTATAGAACTAAATCCAAAATTTCCCTGGTCTTACTATAAATTAGGAGAAGCATTCCTGACATTAAAAAAATGGGATGAAGCTGTCATTGCCTACAACAGATTTATTGAACTAAATCCAGATTTTCCTTGGTCTTACCAAAAATTAGGCACAGCTTTGATGCAGCTAGAAAAATGGGAGGAAGCTGTTAAAGTTTATCGTCGTGCTACTGAATTAAAGCCAGATTTATATTTGCCTCACAAAAATTTAGGGGATGCTTTAATGCAATTATCAAAATGGTCGGAAGCAGTAAAAGCTTATCGCCGAGTAATAGAAATAGAACCTAATATAGATGTGGCTTACTATAATTTAGGTGAAGCTTTAGTCAAACTTGAAAGATGGTCAGAAGCAGTAGCAGTCTACCGTCAAATTGTTCAAATTAACCCTAACTCTTATTTGGCTTATAGTAAATTAGCAGCAGCATTAGTGAAGCTAACTGAAGTAGAAAAAAACAGAGAAATTGAGATTTATCCAGAAGCGATCGCTTGTTATGAAACCTTAATCCAACTTCAACCAAATCAAAGAGAAAATTATCATCAATTAGCAGATATATTACAAAAACAAGGAAAATTAGAAGCAGCAGTTGATAGTTATATAGAAGCTATAAAATTAAAACCAGATGTACCTTGGTCTTATAACAATATCGGGGAAATTTTAATGGAATTAAAAAAGTGGAATCAAGCAATATTCACCTTTTTGACTGCCTTAAATCTGGAAAAAAATATGCCTTGGATATATCAGACACTAGGAGAAGCATTCGCACAAATATCCCAAAGTAATTTAGAAGATAAAATTAACTATTATTGTTCTGCACTTCAAAATGATAGAGCAGAGATAATTCATTCTAAATTAGTGCTTCATTTACCGCAAAATCCAGATTTATATCTATATTTAGGAAATTCCCTCAGCAAAAAAGAAAAATATAAAGGGGCAATCATTATTTATAATATGGCTCTGCAACTGAAAGTAAATGACCAAGAAATTACAAATCAACTTCAGAAAACTTTAGAGAAAAAATTACAGTTAAAACTAGAAGTAGAAAGATATCGTAGAGCTATCGAACAAAACCCAAAATCTTCTAAATATTACTATGATTTAGCCATAACTCTGACTCGACAAGAAGAATTGGAACAAGCAAGTCTAGCTTTCCTCAAAGCCATCAAGTTAAACCCAGAAATTAACTGGTCTTATAATCGTTTCTGGAATTACTTAAAACAGTCCGATAAGCTTGATGAAGTAGTCAGTTTTTACCATCAAATTATTCACAATAAACCACACTCCGTTTTATCTCACTTAAACCTAGGAGAAGTTCTCAGCGAGCAAGGTAAAATTGACGCAGCAGTAACCTCTTATCGTACTGGTTGTTACGAGCAAACTTTAAAATATAATCCCAATTTCGTGAAAAAATATTGGCATCAAGAACAAGTAACAAATCCTAACTTTATAATTATTGGCACTGGCAAAAGTGGCACTACTTCTCTATATAACTATCTCACTCAACATCCCCAAGTTTTACCTGCCATTAAAAAAGAAATATATTTTTGGTCGAGACATTTTGACAAAGGAATAAATTGGTACTTAGCTCATTTTCCTCCCATTCCAAAAGCAACAAAATTTATAACAGGAGAAGCAACTCCTACCTATATTAATAGTTGGCAGACCCCGACACGACTATTTAGTATTTTCCCCAAAATAAAGTTGATTATAATTTTGCGAAACCCAGTAGATAGAGCAATTTCTCACTATTATCACGAAGTCAGATCGAAGATGGAAAATAAATCTTTATCAGAAGCAATATATTCCCAGTTAGAAATACTTCAGCAAATGTCTGAATCTACCCTTGAGCAAGCTTACTGGAATCATATCTCTTACTATATAAGTTATGGAGTTTATGTAGAATTTATCAAAAAATGGATGGCTATTTTTCCCAGAAAACAATTCCTCATTTTAAGAAGCGAAGACTTTTATCAAGACCCAGCAACTATCATGGAAAAAGTTTTTAACTTTCTAGATTTACCCAAACATCAACTCAAAAATTATCAGAAATTAAATTCTGGTTATTATCCTACTCTTCCCCAATCAATTCACGAAAGTCTAAGTAATTATTTTCAACCCTATAATCAAAAACTTGAAGCATATTTAGGTATGAAGTTTAACTGGGAATAGGGAGTATTCAACAATTAATAATTAATAATTAATAATTAACAATTACCTCTCCTTGAAAAGAAGAGGATTGACTAATCATGAAAATTTTTCTTTATTATCCCCTTAAAAGGGGAGGCTTTATAAACATCTTTCTTAACATAAAAATTGACAAAATAGACAAGTTATGTACGAGTCTTTAAAAGGTTTTTGTCAGAGAAAAAGTGTATTCAAAAGTACATTATTTTGATAACTTAAGTAATTTTTCCTATCTACTATGATTCTTTCTCCTTTCTCCCCTGCTCCCTGCTCCCCTACTCCCCTGCTTCCCACAAGGTTTTCAGGAGTTCCTTATAAGGGATAGCTTAAAAGGGGAGGCTTTAAAGCACAATTTTTCGGTAAAGAGGAGATAGAGATTAATATTGAACTGTACCTTACCATCTTAAAAAGTGCTGTAAGTATTGGTTAATATCTATATTTTATTCAAAAGTAAATCAAGATTTTTCCCAGAGAACAATTTTTAATCTCGAAAAGTGAATATATGAAAACCCCGCAGCAATACCCAAACAAATTTTGGATTTTTTAGGTCTAACAAATCATCGACTCTGAGAAGACAAAAACTATTATCCTGGTTCTTATCCTTCAATTAATTCTAGTCTCCTTATACCAAGGATGAAAAAAGAATGTTATCAATAACTGGGATAACTAAAAGATTTCACCGAATAATTAAGGTGAAATTCCTCTCATTTAAAAGAGAAACAAGAAAAAATTTTCCTTTTATTCAATCCTCTTCCTTTAAGGGAGAAGTAATGATCAATTATCCATTATCAATTATCAATTATTCAAAGGAGATATCCCTTTAACTAAAAAGATAATTTTCAATCTAAAAAATAGTATAAAAGCCATTCATTATGACTCCAGACTCCAGAGGACTGACTACTCTAGAATATATTTATTCAAAAGTAAATCAAGATTTTTCCCAGAGAACAATTTTTAATCTCGAAAAGTGAATATATGAAAACCCCGCAGCAATACCCAAACAAATTTTGGATTTTTTAGGTCTAACAAATCATCGACTCTGAGAAGACAAAAACTATTATCCTGGTTCTTATCCTTCAATTAATTCTAGTCTCCTTATACCAAGGATGAAAAAAGAATGTTATCAATAACTGGGATAACTAAAAGATTTCACCGAATAATTAAGGTGAAATTCCTCTCATTTAAAAGAGAAACAAGAAAAAATTTTCCTTTTATTCAATCCTCTTCCTTTAAGGGAGAAGTAAT
>NZ_JAAHGU010000024.1:45176-52255 GCF_010692685.1 Okeania sp. SIO2F5
TGTTATCAATAACTGGGATAACTAAAAGATTTCACCGAATAATTAAGGTGAAATTCCTCTCATTTAAAAGAGAAACAAGAAAAAATTTTCCTTTTATTCAATCCTCTTCCTTTAAGGGAGAAGTAATTATCAATTATCAATTATCCATTATCCATTATCAATTATTGAATTCTTCCTTCTGACTACTATAGAATTATGTTCTCAAATACAGACTTAGAAATAATAGTATTACAAAACCAAAAACAGGCAGAAACTTATATATCCCAAGGTCAAATAGAACAAGCGATCGCTTGTTACGAAAAAATCATAGAACTTCAACCTGAACATTGGGGAATTTACCAAAATTTGGGAGATATTTACCTCCAAGAAGAAAATTTTTCACAGGCTATTACTATTTACCAAAATGCTATTCAACTTAATCCTAATTTTCCCTGGTTTTATCACAAATTAGGGGAAGCTTTAATGCAACTTCAACACTGGGAAAAAGCTGTTACAGCATATCAACGTGCTATAGAACTTAATCCTGATTTTTCTTGGTCATATCAGAAACTGGGAGAGAGCTTTATTCAACTATCAAAATGGGATTTAGCAACTACAGCATTTAGACAAGCAATTAAACTGAATCCTGATTTTTATTTATCTTACGAAAAATTAGGAGAAGCACTGACTCAACAAGATAATTTACATGAAGGGGTAACTGCTTACCAAAAAGCTATAAAAATTAATCCTAATTCCTACTGGTCTCACAATAAATTAGGAGAAACCTTAATTAAATTAGGTAAATTAGACCAAGCTGAGACAACTCTGCAAAAAGCTATAGAAATTAATCCAAAAATCTACTTTGCTCACCATAATTTAGGAGAAGTTTTATTCAAACAACAAAGAGAAACAGAAGCCATTGTCAAATATCATCAAGCCATCAAAATTAATCCTAATTCTTATTGGTCTCATAACTCATTAGGAGATACTTTAGTAAAATTAGAAAACTGGGAAGAAGCCATAACAACATACCGTCGTGCCATAGAAATTAATCCTAACTATTATTGGTCTTATAATTCATTAGGAGATGTTCTAGAAATTACAGGAAAATCAGACCAAGCAATTACCAGTTACTTAAAAGCAATTGAACTTAATCCAGAAATAGATAGACCTCATTTATGTTTATGGAATTTGTTTCTCAAACAAGATAAATGGGAAAAAGCAGAAAAAATCTACCGCCAAGAAATTGAAAAAAATCCCCGTAACTTTTGGCTATGGAATTACCTAGGAAATACCCTAGTAAAACAACAAAGATTAGATGAAGCGATCGCCTCTTATCAAAAAGCTCTTTCAATTCAACCTAATATTTCTGAAATTTATCAATTTTTAGGGGATGCTTTTATTCAACAACAAAGGTGGGATGAAGCTGCGATTATTTATCTGCGCGCTGTAGAACTTAATCCTGAATTATCCTGGTCAAATTATAATTTATGGAACACTTTAGAACGCTGCGGAAAATTAGATAAAGTAGTCAATTTATATCGGCAGTTTATTCAACAAAATCCAGATTCATATTTGTCCTATATAAATCTCGGAGAAATTCTGACAAAACAGAATCAAATAGATGAAGCAATTATTTATTACCAAACTGCTTGTTACCAACAAACTTTAAAATCTTATCCCTCCCTTTGCCAAAAACAGTGGAATTTGACAGACATTCAAAGTCCTAACTTTCTAATTATTGGAGTAGGAAAAGGAGGAACGACCTCCTTATTTAGTTATCTCATCCAACATCCTCAAATTTTATCCCCTGTTGTCAAAGAAATAAATTTTTGGTCGATGAACTTTAACAAAGGAATAAATTGGTATCTCTCTCATTTTCCTACCATTCCAAACCATGAAAATTTAATAACTGGAGAAGCAAGTCCTAGTTATTTAGGAAATTGGGAAGCGCCAGACAGAATATTTAATTACTTTCCCGAAATAAAGTTAATCATTATGTTGAGAAACCCTGTAGATAGAGCTATTTCTCACTACTATCATTGGCGAAGGATAAATAGAGAAAATCGCCCTTTAGAAACAGCATTAAAAGAAGAATTAGAAAATTGGCAAATTATTTATAAAAATTCCCCCTTAGACACCAATTATTGGCATCATGGATTATATTATTTAGGCACTGGCATATACATAGATTTTATCCACAATTGGATGAGAATATTTCCTCAAGAACAAATTCTAATTTTGCCCACAGAAGAATTTTATCGAACTCCAACAACCATGATGAAACGAGTATTTGATTTTCTCGGTCTGCCAAATTATAAAGTTCCCGACTACCAGAAATTAAATTTAGGTTCCTATCCCCCTATCAGTAAATCACTGCATCAAAAATTGACCAACTTCTTTCGACCTCATAATCAAAAATTAGAGGAGTATTTAGAGATGACATTTCACTGGGAAACTAGAGACGGATGACCAAAAGTTAGGAGAAAAATTTCGATAAAAACAGTGGGGTAAAATTCTTAATTTCTCCCACAACTATGATCGAACGAGTATTTGATTTTCTCAATTTGCCAAACTATCAAATTCCCGACTACCAAAAATTAAACTTAGGCTCTTATCTACCTATCAGTAAATCACTGCATCAAAAATTTACCAACTTCTTTCGACCTTATAATCAAAAATTAGAGGAGTATTTAGAGATGACATTTGACTGGGAAAATGGAAGATGAAACGAGTATTTGATTTTCTCAATTTGCCAAGCTATTAAATTCCTGACCACCAGAAATTTAACTGAGGGTCTTATCCATTTATAAAGAAATTACTGCCTCAAAAATTGAGAGATTTTTTTCTAGCTGAAATTTACAAATTAAAATCAGACTTAGAATAAATGATTAAAAGTTAGGATAAAAATTTCGAGAACAACAGTGGGTTGAAGCTCTTAATTTCTCCCACAACTATAATGAAACGAGTCTTTGATTTTCTCAATTTGCCAAACTATCAAATTCCCCACTACTAAAAATTCAACGGAGGATATTATCCACCTATCAAGAAATTACTGCCTCAAAAATTTAGAGATTTCTCTCAAGCTGAAATTCACAAACTAGAATCAGACTTAGAGATGGCATTTAACTGGGAAAATGGAAGATGACAGGAGTATTTGATTTTTTCAATTTGCCAAACTATCAAATTCTTGACTACCAGAAATTAAACTTAGACTCTTATCCCCTTATCAAGAAATTACTGCCTCAAAAATTGAGAGATTTCTTTCGAGTTGAAATTCACAAACTAGAATCAGACTTAGAGATAAAATTTAATTGGAAAACTGAAGATGGATGACTACGAATTAGGAGAAAAATTCCTAGAACAACAACAGTGGGATAAAGCCGTTAATGCCTACCATCAAGCAATAAAGCTCAACCCAAATTTTTCTTGGTCTTACTATAAATTAGGGCAAGCTTTGACTAAATTACAAAAATGGGATGAAGCTATTACAGCTTACCGTCAAACTATCAAACTAAACCCTGATTTTCCCTGGTCTTACCATAACTTAGGAAATGCCCTAATTAAACTAGAAAAATACTCAGAAGCTGTGGTTGCTTACCGTCAAATTATTAAAATTAATCCTAATAGTTATTGGGATTACAATAAATTAGGAGAAGCACTGGTTAATGTTGGAGAATTTGAGCAAGCCATTGTTTCTTATCAAACAGCAATTAAACTCAAACCAGAACTTAAAGGTACTCATCAAAAATTAGCAGATATTCTTTTTCAAATTGGCAAACTAGAAGCAGCAGAAATAGCATATCGTCAAGCAATAAAACTAAATCCAGAAGTAGTTTGGTATCGTCAATGTCTGGGAGATGTTTTACTTAAACAAAAAAAATTAGATGAAGCGATCGCTACTTATTTGGAGGTTGCTCAAGTTAGACCAGATTTACCTTGGATGCACCTACAGTTAGGAGATGCTTTTGCCCAACTTTCTCAATCAAATTTAGATGAAATTATCAATTATTATTGTCAAGCTATTAAAAATCCAGACCAATATCCTATTTATCAAACAGCACTATATCTCATCAGAGAAAATCCAGAACTATACTTAAAATTAGGAACAGCTTTAGCACAAGCAAATCAGATTTCTGGAGCCATCATTATCTATTATATGTTGCGAGAAATATTCCCTAGTAAACATCAAATAGATATCCTTCGGGAATTAGAGAAAATATTACGGCAAAAAATTCAACTAGAACAAGATTTAAACTCATATTATGCTGCTGTAGAAACTAATCAAGATAGTCAATCTTACTATTATCTAGGATTAGCTTTAACCCAACAAAAAAAATGGTTAGAAGCTTCTATTGCCTATCATCGTGCCATAGAAATTAATCCTGATTTTGCTTGGTGGTCTGATACTCGTCTCTGGGAAACTTTTGAAAAATTAGGCAAACTTGAAGAGACAGTAAATTTATTTCAGAAACTGATTGAAAATCAAAATAATTCAGTTTCTACTTACCTAAACTTAGCAGAAGCTTTAACTCAAGTAGGCAGAACTAATGAAGCGATAAAATATTATCAAATAGCTTCTAAAAATTATATTTATAAAACCCATCCCACCTTTGTTAACCAACACTGGAATTCAGAACAATTATCAGAAGCCAACTTTCTAATTATTGGAGTAGGCAAAGGAGGAACCACCTCTCTTTATAGCTATATAACTAAACATCCCCAAGTCTTACCTGCCATCAAAAAAGAGATACATTTTTGGTCTTTCAATTTCCATAGAGGTATAGATTGGTATCAAGCACATTTTCCTTCCATTTCAGAGTCAAAAAAATTTTTAACTGGAGAAGCAAGTACTACCTATTTTGATGCTCAATATGCTCCCTGTAGAATCTTTCATTTTTTTCCCAAAACCAAACTAATTCTCATTATGAGAAATCCTGTAGATCGAGCAATTTCTCATTACTATCATCAGGTACGTTTAAATAAAGAATTTCGTTCTTGTGAAGTAGCTATTAATTCTCAACTTGAAAAACTCAGCAAAATTTCTCATCCTAATTATTGGAATTTTGCAGGAGATTATATTGCTTCTGGCGTATATATAGAATTCCTCAAGAAATGGTTAGCTATTTTTCCTAGAGAACAATTACTAATTTTGAAAAGTGAAGACTTTTATCGTGACTCGGCAACTACCATGAAACAAGTTTTCGACTTTCTAGGTTTGCCAGATTATCAAATACTAGATTATCCAAAATTAAATGCTGGTTCTTATTCTTCTATTAGTGAGTCACTTCGACAAAAATTAAGTGATTATTTTCAACCTCATAATCAGCGTTTAGAAGAATATTTGGGGATGAAATTTAATTGGTAGAAAGTAAGCATTCAGCTGTCAGCTATCAGCTATCAGCTATTAATTCATTTATTAAGTAATTAACTTATGTAGAACAACCTTTTTGCTAATTAGCAGCCCAGTTAATGTTAATTATTCTTATGTTTAATTCTCCCCCACTCCCTCACTCCCTGACCTATCCGTATATCCGTGCCATAATCCCTGTGAGCCACTCCCCTACTCACAGGCTCAAGAAAATTTTGTCAATGGCTAGAATTACTTGAGTATTTGACTTGTTCAAAATTTGTTTTTTTGAGGTTATATCTCTCGGCTGAAAATTGGCATATTTGAGGTGGTATTAACGTAAATACTAGGTTGTAGCCTCGTATGGAAGAGTCTTTTCTTAGGTTTAGATACAACATTGGCACAATATCTGATGTACAAACTATGTACCAAATCGCTGAAACAAGGCAAGCTCGTGAAATATTTTGTAATAATTTTGGGAAAATTAGGCTACTTTGATTTAGATAAATAATATTAAAAGTTGATTTGATTAGTCAAAGCTATATCAAGCGATCGCGATTTAGTTTTGTTTTTGAAAGTTACTTTGCAATGCTCTGAAAAAGTCAAACGGAAAGTAGTAATAATTTTCTGATTATTTGGTCATACTATAATTCTTTGGAGCGATCGCTCTATTTCTGGATTTTTTCGTTTTGAGTAAGTTGAGAAAAGTCTATCAAGAAAGATTTTAGGTAGGGGAACTACTCTGATTGGCGACGTACAGAATTCAGATGAAAATTATTTACGACTGGCGGATTAGTCAGTGGGAAAAGAAGGATTCAGTAAGTGAAAATTTTTCCTAAACTTTCTTGTATATTACTAAACCTATGTCTCCCACATTCTCCCTGTATGAATCCTTACTTCAACAAAACATTACCAATTTTGGAGTTGGATTTTGATTGAGATTTTGCTGGAATTAAAGGATGTTTATAACTAGAAACTTGCTGAGTTGCGTTTTTCTATTTCAGCAGTGGGTAATAATAATATGTCTTCTATTTCTTGTCTGACTTCTCGGCTGACATAAAAATCACTGTTGAGGCAATTTAAAAGTAATCCATTAGCATAATAATAATCTCTCAAGGCAAAACGCTGCTCATCATTAAACTGCCAATCGTGACAAATATTGCGATATTTAATTATTAATTTTCTTAATTTATTACTCCAAAGTTGACTATTGATTTTTAACCATTCCTCAAATTTTTCCTTTGGTTGATTAGAATTTGGTAATTCAGATTTTAGCTTATGTCTTCCACATTCTCTCTATAGCAATATGATTTTAGTTGTGAGATATTGGAGACTTTTGTTTTAGGTATGGAGGGAATAGGTATGGAGGGAAAAAGCGAAAATATAAGAATAAGAAAACTGCTATATTCTATGCTTTAAAGGAAAACTTCAATTCTCACATCTGATTCCTGATTGCTATATATGAATCCTTAGTTCAACAAAACATTACCAATTTTGGAGTTGGATTTTGATTGAGATTTTGCTGGAATTAAAGGATGTTTATAACTAGAAACTTGCTGAGTTGCGTTTTTCTATTTCAGCAGTGGGTAATAATAATATGTCTTCTATTTCTTGTCTGACTTCTCGGCTGACATAAAAATCACTGTTGAGGCAATTTAAAAGTAATCCATTAGCATAATAATAATCTCTCAAGGCAAAACGCTGCTCATCATTAAACTGCCAATCGTGACAAATATTGCGATATTTAATT
>NZ_JAAHGU010000024.1:52355-72081 GCF_010692685.1 Okeania sp. SIO2F5
TCGGCTGACATAAAAATCACTGTTGAGGCAATTTAAAAGTAATCCATTAGCATAATAATAATCTCTCAAGGCAAAACGCTGCTCATCATTAAACTGCCAATCGTGACAAATATTGCGATATTTAATTGCTAGTTTTCTTAATTTATTACTCCAAGATTTACCATTAATTTTCCACAACTCCTAAAATTTTTCTTTTAATTGATTAGAATTTGGTAATTCAGATTTTAGCTTATGTCTCGCAAATTCTCCCTGTATGAATCCTTAGTTCAACAAAACATTGCCAATTTTGGAGTTAGATTTTGATTGAGATTTTGTTGAAATGAGAGGATGTCTATAACTAAAGACTTGCTGTGTTGCGTTTTTGTATTTCAGCAATTGGTAATAATAATGTGTCTTCTATTTCTTGTCTGACTTTTCGGCTGACATAACAATCACTGTTGAGGCAATTAAAAAGTAATCCATTAGCATAATAATAATCCCTCAAGGCAAAAAGCTGCTCATCATTAAACTGCCAATAGTGACAAATATTGCGATATTTAATTATTAATTTTCTTAATTTATCACTACAAGCTTGACCATTAGTTTTCAACCATTCCTCAAATTTTTTCTTTGGTTGATTAGAATTTGGTAATTCAGATTTTAGTTGATATAATTCTTCTTTAAATTCCAAATCAATTCGATTTTTAATAATATTATAAATTGTATTTTTGGGGTGTGAATAAATATAAAAATATGGCATTTTTACCGAATCTAGCAATTGATATAATTCTATATCAAGCATCAAATCATAATTTTTTAATTCTTCTTCAAACATCAGATTATTGAAAAATATATATGCTTTGTCAAAACCAGAGATAAATTCTTGGTAAAAATAATTGATATTGTTAATATCAGATTCTTCAGTGAATTTTGAAACTTCCTCGTGAACAAAAAATAGAACATTAAAGGTACATTCAAAAAAAAAGTAGAAGAGTGGAAAAACCAATGGTTCTACCGAAACATCACAGATAAGAGACTTTTCATTTACCCATTTCAAAAAAATCTGTAATTTTTCATCTCCACTTAAAATCCCATCAACCTTTTCCTTCATTAACAACAACAAACCATCAGCATTAGAAGACATTCCAACAGCCAATAAAAATACCTCTTTCCAACGATAGTCAGTAAGATGACTAACTAAACTTTTCAACGCCTCCTCCGAAGAATTTTTGCCAATAATAAATTCCCTAGCAGTAAAATATTCGTGAAAAGTCAAATGGGAAAAAGAATAAACACTTTTCGCACGTTCAACTAATAACCCATGCTGAGATTCTATAGAACGCAAAACAACTTCACTATCCAGTTGTAAAGCTTCCTCATCAGTATTAGCTCCAGGCAAATTACAAATATAATCAGTGATATATTTCTCAGCTACTTTCTGCTTAAAGAAAAGCTCTCCATTCTCAAAAGTAATCCAGGCGATTTTACTCAATAAATCCTCCTTCCTTTGAGGCGATAATTTCTCATAAACTTGACGACGTTGAATTCCACGCTTGGCATCCCATTTTTTTAATAGCGCATCTAAATCCTTCCTTATATAACTCAGAACGATTTGCTGGAAAATCTCCAGACTCCTCAAATACCAAACATAAAAGAGTCAATAATAAAGGATTTGTCGCTAGCTCCAAAACTCGCTCATTTTCTCGTACCTGCTCCAGAAAATATTCAGGTTTTACAGACTTATTTTCAAACCAATTATTAGCAAACGTCGATATTTGTTCATCATCAAAATCAGCAACCTCCACCTCAGTGAACTTATCAAACGTATATTCTCTCGCTGCTATTCGACAAGTAATAATAAAATGATTGGCTGGATATCGATCGGAAAAATCACGAATTTTCCTAATAACATCCTCCACATTTACCTCCCTCACCTCATCCAAACCATCAAATAAAATTATTGCCCTGCCTTCCCTAATAATTTCTTGTAAAGAACTTTCTTGTCTCGGCAAATTTGGCAAAAATTCCTGATGAAGATATTCCAAAATTCCCAGTTTATCCGCAACTTCAGCAAAATCTCTCAGAGTCAAAAATATAGGTAAATAGCCAGATAAAAAATTCCCTTCTATACATTGAATAGCTATATATTTTAGAAAAGTAGTTTTACCCGCTCCTGGGTTCCCCCAAATCATTAACTTCCGATATTTTTCTACTGCCTCTATTCCTGGAAATCTTGTCTCTGTAGTTTTTCCAAATACCCAACCTTCCAACTTTCCCGATTCACATTCTTGTAATAATTCATTAATTGATTTACGTCGGCGTGCCTTAATTTTTTCTAGGATATTCACATGAGTATAAATATCATTTAACCCAATGGGTTGAGCCATATCAAAAATCCGCATTGTGCCACATCTGTCGCGGATAATAGACTCAATAATTTCTCGTACTTTTAGCACTAAATTATTTATATTATTCGACTCTATCTCAGCAACTTCTTTTATAGTCAAACCCAATTCAGAGCAAATAGATTTAAAGATTTCACAAGAAATTCGATTTCTCTTCAGAAAACTAGAAATAGTTTGACGGGAACATTCAACTCTAGTTGCTAAACCCTGTTGTTTCCATCCCAAACGTTTCAGAGCATTTTTAACTTTTTGAACGCCCTCCTCAGATACTCGAAGCGACCTACCCATAACTGAAAAAATCAACTTTTACAACTTTGACAAACTTTAACATCACTCTGACTTTTACTTAGACTAAGTACCTTAAATTCTGGTTCATGCTGTTAATAGTAGAGTTAAAAATTAGTTCCATGAATAATCAAACCCTATCCAACCAAAAAATCAAAGAGCAAGAACAATTAAATACTGAAATTTGTTCTACATGGCCTTGCGTAGCTGACCGAACCATAAATTTTATCGTTGTGCATCGAGAAGCTGGTTTGTTAATTTCTAGCGCTATTGGTTTATCTATAATTATTTATGTGACCACAATTTCGGCAGTAAAATTAATCAAAGCTATTGGGAAGTAATAAGAAAGAAGGCTAAATTATTGATATTTCCTTGTTTCTCCTACAGAGTGTGTAGTTATTTTTGCAGTTAAGCTCCTTGGCGATCGCTCATTTTTCATTACACTAAGCACTAAAAAAAGGTAGGATTTCTCATTGCACGTCAGAAAAAATGGTGATAGTATAAGTGTTAATGGGGGTTGTTAGCCCCTAAACATGACTTTTTATTCAACGCAAAAAAAGCAGCTCACCATCAACACACTCATAAGGAAAAGCGATCGCTCTTCTATAATCACCAAAATTCGACCCTCGCTACTCATTTCGTTATTCCTAGACTCCCAACTTTGAACCCACAACTGTCATTGCACGAAGCACCAGAAAAATTTAGGATTTCTCATTGCACATCGGAAAAAATGGTGATATTGTAAGTATCATTGGGGGTTGCTCGCCCATACGCATGACTTTTTATTCAACGCAAAAAAAGCAGCTCATAATCAAAATAGTAAAATGGAAAAGCGATCGCTAAATAATAGATGAGTAAAATTCGACCCTCGCTACTCATTTCGTTATTCCTAGACTCCCAACTTTGAACCCACAACTGTCATTGCACGAAGCACCAGAAAAAAATATAGGATTTCTCATTGCACATCGGAAAAAATGGTGATATTGTAAGTATCATTGGCGGTTGCTCGCCCATACACATGACTTTTTATTCAACGCAAAAAAAGTAGCTCATAATCAAAACACTTAATATGGAAAAGCGATCGCTAAATCCTTAATTAAAATCAAACGATACTTATTTGAAGAGAAAAGAGGAAAATTATTAATTTCAGAAAAAAATATGACATACAAAACCCAAGCAGCAGATACAACCATTGAAGCAGATAAAAAATATTTTGAACTCTTAGGGAAAGTCTTCATAGAAACAAAAATCAAGCAATACATAATTACCAATAGAAAAGTTTACTATTCCCTATTCCCTATTCCCTATTCCCTAGCGTTATATAACTATCAATAACTTTCACAATATTAACCCCCGTTAATTTCACATAATCATCCATATATTTAGTACCAGGAGTAAGCACTGGTAAATTTTTCCTGTAAGTAGGCAGCCAAAATTCACTATTAATACTCCAATTTTTAACAGTACTTTGATAATTTTCCAGATAATTTTGAATCAAATACTCATAGACAAATTGTTTTCTAATACTTCGACTTTTAACTTCTTCTCGATTTCCTTGATTCAGATAATAATCAAAGTTGGCATATTTAATATCAATCACCTGAATAGAGATTTTATTCATAATTTTACTCAGGAAATTACTAAAGCTTTGATTGATTTCTTTGAGAGAGCGGAGTCTGTCCTTATCCCGAAAGAGAGACAGATAGAATATGTTGTCTTTAAGGAGATATTCAGACCCCAAAACATAGTCAATAAACCGTTGAAAAAATCTATCGGCAGATAAGATGCCAAATTTAAGAGCTAGATAAAATATGTGATTCAAATTTTCCATCATTTGTAGTTGTTCGAGACTAAAGTCATCCAAAATTTCCCAATAAGAATAAAACTGATTTGGCAAATAATTAACTATCAGTGTATCTCCCTCAAGTTTGCAGAATTTAGCTAACTCGTTAAAAGTATGATTTTCTAGTTCTGGGTTTTGATGAATAAGGGCAATTTTTAATTGATATTTATTGCATCTGAAGGTGGTGTAGTACTGTAAGTCATTCCAATTTTTGACTTTTTCAATTTGATATGAAGTTGTAGGTGGGATTAAATTTGGAAGTGTGGAGTTTGAGCGATTATTTTTAGTATTAAATGAAATAATTACAGCATCGGGAAAAATATCCTTGCCGTTGACATGAAAAATCTTACTCAAATCAATAATTCTATTTTTGTAATTGAAATGAGCAATTATTTCAGAAGCAATATATCGGCTATTCAGATAACAGACAAAACATGGATTTGTGTATCTAAGCAGATAAGTTAAACACATTCCCTCCCAAACAGTATGAAAATTATTAAATCCCCATATTTTTCCATCTTCTACATCATCCAATTCCCCAAATAAAAATTTCTCAACTGCATCATAAAAATGCCAATAATCTATATCTTTTAATGCCGTATAGTTATCAATTACTTCTAAAGCATCTCTCAAAGTATTGATGATTAAGGAATAATGTTCTTCGCTAAACAGACTATATTCATATCCAATATACTTTTGCCGAAACCTAGCAGATAGAGCAGCAATTTCAGGATTAACATTTTCGCCTAATTTTTGTTTAATCTCAGTAAATATATAACAATACATTGCCACAATATCAGAAGCTTCATAAGATATTTGTTGACGAGGTATATCAATAGAGTCAATAAAAATAGCACCATTATTCAGGAAAGTAGATTTGTGAAGATAACGATGAATTTTACTATAGTCTATAGTTTCAGATTTACTAAGACGAGAGACAAGTGCTAATATTTTCAATTCATCGTAGACATCTAAAATATTATCTAAGCCATCAAGTTTGCTATAAAAAATACTTTCTTGATTATCGTTTATAATAACTTCTTTTCCTGCTTCCTGTTTTAATACACCATCGCGGTCATTAATTTTGATATTTTTTTGCAAATATCCTTTTTCTTGATAAATATCTTGCACAATTTTCAGAACTTTATAGAGCTTGAAAAATAATTCACATTTAAAGTCAAAATTATTAATATTCGGGTCATCCTGAGTAAATCCTTTAGGTAAATGAAAAATCAACTTACCTCCCTTTTTTTCAATGCCGACAAAAGAATATTTAGTGTTAACTCTAGGTTTTAATTCGGCAAAATTTATCATTTTTATGAGGAAGGAAAAAAGTGTTTAGTTATCTAGGAGAGAGGGAGTAAGGAAGAAGTAAAGCAGATAAATAAATTTAGGGACTAATATTAAACTCAGATAATTAGGGTTTGCTGAAAAAGTCTTATGGGTGAGGGTAGGAGTCAGGAGTCAGGAGTCAGGATAAATGGGAATTACAGAGGATGTAGTAGAAAGAATTGTCCCTTAATTTTTCTGCCCAACTCTTGCCCAAAATACTAGTTTTTTGAGCTTTCTTGAGCTAAAAGCTGGCACTTTTTTTCAACCTAATAAGGCTGAAAGCTTGATATTTCAATACTTTTAGGATTAATCAGCAAGCCCTAATTAGTGATTATAAAACCAAAACATTAATTTCTTCTTCGCTTTTTATCCGCAACAACTCTATTGACTGTCACAAAAATATCAGACTAAGCAAAAATTCCTATTGCGACATACGCAACAAAACCACCGACTGCCAAAATCAAATATCAGACTAAGCAAAAACTCCTATTGCGACATACGCAACAAAACCACCGACTGCCAAAAAAATATCAGACTGAGCAAAAACTCCTATTGCGACATACGCAACAAAACCACCGACTGCCAAAAAAATATCAGACTGAGCAAAAACTCCTATTGCGACATACGCAACAAAACCACCGACTGCCAAAATATCAGACTAAGCAAAAACTCCTATTGCGACATACGCAACAAAACCACCGACTGCCAAAAAAATATCAGACTAAGCAAAAACTCCTATTGCGACATACGCAACAAAACCACCGACTGCCAAAAAAATATCAGACTAAGCAAAAACTCTTATTGCGACATACGCAACAAAGCTACTAGACCTCTCCTCAAAATAAATCGCAGTCTAATAATCAAAAATCTTATTTTGGTCTAGAAATTATCAGCAGTATATTAGAACATATCCACAGTCATCCTCAATTCGATCGCAACGTTTACTGAGAATTAAGTATGAATAAAGAGAAAAATTATTAGAGACAAGCAATAAAACTACACGAACAACGGCAGGAGTTAGTATCAACAAAAAATATAATAATTATTGCACCTGGCAGTAGTAGAGCGCCATGATTATCCCCATCAAAGCAAATCATTTTCACTTTAATTTATTGAAGAAATTTGACAACATTTCAACTACCTTTAAATTCAATTCAGAGGAGTTTCAACAATTAATAATTAGGGTTTGCTGAAAAAGTATGAGTGGTAAGGATAGGAGTCAGAATCCAGAATCCAGAATCCAGAATTCAGAAGGAATGGGAATTATAGAGGAGTTAGTCAGAATAATCGTCCCTTGATTTTCTGCACAACTCTTGCCCAAAATGCGCTCCTTTTTGACGATGAAGAGCTAAAAACCAGGTACTTTTTCCAGACATAAAAAGACTAAAACCTTTATATATCAACTTTTTGAGATTTATTCCGCAAACCCTAATTAATAATTAATAATTACCTCTCCTTGTTGAAAATAAGAAGATTGACTCAAAGGAATTTTTTTTTCTTTTTCCCCTTAAAAGGGGAGGCTTTAAACCACAATTTATCGGTAAAACTACTGCCAACGATATCTTTAATTACTGGTTTCTAATAATTGGGTAATTGTTACCACCAAATCTCCTAAAACAGGTCATTTCAGTTATCAGTTATCAGTTGTAAAAAAACTCAAGCGATCAAGAAATTGTTAAAGAAATTACGAGCAAATTAAGTAACAATTTTTATAATACTAAATCTGGTTGAAAATCTTACCGAAAAATTAAGGTATAAAGCCTCTCCATTCATGGACAGAGAAGCGGTCGTTAGCGCAGCTTCCCGTAGGGTGGGATGGATAGGTTTCCTAACCATATCCAATCGACCAAGAGAAGAAAAAAATTCCTTTTAACCCAATCCTCTTCTTTTCAAGGAGAGGTAATTCTAAATTCGCGCATTCTAAATTCGCGCATTCTAAATTATTGAACTCTTTCTTTTTCTCTTCTGGCTTTTCCTATATTAAATATCCTCTATAAACAGCAAAAAATAAAAATCACTTAAAAAGTCAACCATTCACAAGAAATAATCGCATCAATAAAATCATCAGATAAAGCAATAAAATCAGAATAAGTAATTAATTTAATACTTTGTTTATCCACTTTTGATAATAAGTCTTCCAAAGGTCTTCTATCTCTAGGAAATACACTATCCCAAAGATAAAACATTAACTTATTCTCTATAGATTCTTTCGTAACTTGATTATCTTCAGACTTCAAAAACCAAACTCCAATTTGTTTATCTTCAATACGGCGAATTAGATGATGATTTACCTTAATAAAATCATTCAACTTATTCACAAAAGAAACCCATTTCTCATCCTTACCCTCGATCGCTATATCTTTAATTTTTTCTATTCCATAACCAGGCACATCCACATATTCCCAATCCCATCTCCGTTTGAAAGCACTATCTAAATAATAAATCGACTCATCCGAAGTATTAATCGTCGCAATAATTGATAAATTTCTAGGAATAGAAATTCTCTGACTTGTCAAATTTTCTAATACCCTTAAACCATCCTGATTATTACTCATTTCTAAATTCATCTTTGTCATCTTACAAAAAACATCAAAATTACTTCCATCCACTTGTATATTTTTATCAGTTGTTTGAGCATCATACCCCATCGACCCTAACAAAGCCACTATTTCTAACTCTGATAAATTGACATCATAAGTTGACCAATTATCTGGTTCTCTATCTAATAATTGAAAAATCGGACCGAATATAGCAGCAGCATTACCTCGGTTTAATTCGTCAATTACTAACAGCACATTCTCATTACTATTATTAACTAAATGTTTGTAAGCTAATCCTAATGCTCGTAAAAAATGACCTTGATAAAATTTATATATAACCGAACTGCCGATAGTCTGTGGCAATAATTTTCCTACAAAATCAGCATAAGTATATTCAGGATGAAAGACTGTTTTAATTGTGTTTTCTAATGATTTTGTTTGTTCATGCCATTTAATTCCCAACGAATTAGTTGCTATCTCTCGCACTTTATAACTTTTGCCTGTACCTGGGCTACCAAATAGAATTTTCTGAATAGGTCTAGCAGTTATATTTTCGTTGTGCATAAAATATCTTGGAATATATTGAAATTAGGCAAAATGGGTCATTTCAGTTATCAGTTATCAGTAACAATTTCATACTTTTTATCTATATGCTTGAATTTTTGACAAATTATTTAACACTGCTATTTTTTTGAGTATTTATTATTTAGAATAAGCTTTGAATAATTATATAGTAAGTATCATCGCGATATAGAGACCAGAAATAAATTTTGAATAAACGTTAGTCTGAGAAAGTACATCCAAAACTTAGTTATTTCAACTTTTCTTTATATATTTTTACTAAGTAGTTAAGCAAAATTAATTGTATATTTGATAGTCAGCTTAAATAAGTAGGAAAAATTATTTTTAGATTGACTACTCAAATACAAAAGTATATTTTATTCCCTATTCCCTGTTCCCTGTTGTATAGAAAATATTAAGGCAACAGACAATAGGAGTAATAGTTTCAAATTTTTAACAAAATTATTTCTAACTAAAAATTTACAAAAAATAATAACGGTGCGTCACTGCGCACCGCCAGCTATAATTTATATAGCGCCTCACCAGTATGAAAATTGCTATATATATAATTTAACCAAGAAAATAATCAGGCTAAAGATTGACGCATCGGAGTACGACCATAAGGATGTCCCTTGTAACTAATTACGATTTGATGAGCTAACCATAAATCTAAACACCGACGCATTAATAGGTAGCGATCGCGCCAAAGTTGATGGCACTTTTCCGTAGATGGGCAGTCAATCACCATTACTACCCTAGACCCAACTAACTCGCGGTTTAACTGACAACTGTCTAAATCTATAGGACTCTGAGTCTGAAACCGTTCAATTGCGACAGATTCTATATTATTCATCTAAAAATACTTTGGTAATTTGGAAACCCTTAGCCTTAGCTAGGGGATAAATAAAGATCGGCAGCCGAAATGACAATGCTATAGGTAGGTACTATGTCAAAGGTACTGGCTTAACCAACTATGCCTGTTTAACCATTGAGTTCTAGAGCATGGGACTGGCAGAGCATCTCAAGATAGGAACTTTAACACTGACCTGTAACTTAGACTGCAAAGCTCTAAGGCTAGTCAGGTGTTGGCTGGCAAAGACTTCAAGCAGTCTATCCAAGCCCTTGAACTTTAGTCCTGGGATTCCTGACTACATATCTTTATTGATTATAAAATAAATATAAAGAACTTTGGGAATAATGTAAAGCGGAAATTTTTCTAATTTATGGTTTTCTTGCTGTCAAAACAGATACTTTTTCTTAAAACAAAAGTCAAAAATAAAAAGTCAAAAGTTTTAATTTGATTGAAAATTGATATAGCAGGCAACAGTCAACAGTGGGAAAAGTATTTCTCTGTCTTACGGTTCATCATTAACATCAGTCAAACACCAACTCGTTCCTTGCTATACATTTTATTTCGGATAAAATTCTTAAAAGTCAGTCTAGATAAGGAAAAAAAGTCTATGGCTGAGATGAAAGTTACTCAAAATGCGCCAGCTTTCGATCAACGCTATCCTAAATATTGAGATATATCAGATTTTCCCTATCGGTAAAGCAGTCGAAAGAAAGGTGAGGACAGATCAAAAGCAGAACACTCAGACAACGCCAGATTTTTCCTTCTGCCTCTCTTGGTGCGCATTCCCTCTCTTGGTCAGCATTCCGCAAGCGAGCTGGCGTCGTCGCGGGGTCTGACCGCTTGCGTCTGTCGCCTACGCGGGGTCGCACCGCTTCTGCCTTCTGCCTTCTGCTATAAAACAAACATCAATCCAATCATTGGGAGGCCCAGTGTTATCTAGCCTGACAGCAACTAATTCTCGCCGAGCTGAAATAGTCGAAATTGTGTTCCGCAATGGTTGGGACTATATGAAAACCCTCCTCACAGGGGGCAAAACTGGCGAACCAGATATACCAACACCAGAAGTTCTACGCAATATTCTTGTAGATTTAGGCCCAGTATATGTAAAGCTCGGCCAGCTACTTAGTACCCGTCCAGACTTATTACCAGCAGACTATATTGACACCTTGTCAAGTTTGCAGGCCAATGTACCAGCAGTACCTTGGTCAGAAGTAGAAGTCTTAATTCGTCAACAATTATCCCAACCTCTAGAAGAAATATTTAGCGATATTAATACTGAGTGTGTAGCAGCGGGTTCCATAGCTCAAACTTACAAAGCGACTCTAAAAGACGGTACAGAAGTAGCTCTAAAAGTTCAACGTCCAGGTATTGACAGAATAATTGACAAAGACACATCCCTGCTAAAAAGTTTAGCTGAATTAGTTTCATTCACAGATTTTGGCAATGACTACGATATAGTTTCTCTTGCGGAAGAGTTTAGTGTTGCTCTGAAAGCTGAACTTGATTTCACCAAGGAAGCTGCTTATACCGACGAACTACGTCAGGACTTATCTACCAGTAAGTGGTTTGACCCTAAGCAAATAATGCTTCCGAAAGTATATTGGGAATTAACAACTCCGAAAATATTAGTTCTCGAATGGCTAAATGGTAAACCTATCTTATCAGCGAAGGTCAAAGGTATTAACAATAATGGGGATGTAGATGCAGAAAAGCAGGCACTCTCTACATTATTATGTCGTGCTTTCTTTCAACAGTTTTATATCACTGGTTTTTTTCATGCCGATCCTCATCCTGGCAACATATTTTATCTGGAAGATGGACGTATTGCTCTACTAGATTGTGGAATGGTAGGTCGTCTCGATCCTCGCAGTCAGCAGAATTTAACGGAATTATTATTAGCGATCGTTGATCTAGATGCTAAAAGATGTACTCAGCTAACTTTAGAAATGGCAGAAGTTGCTCAACGGTCAAATTTAGCTAAGTTGGAAAATGATTACAGCAAAATGCTGCGAAAATATTACAATCTCAGCTTATCTGAAATCAACTTTTCTGAAGTATTTTATGACATCTTACAACTGTGTCGTAACAACAAAATTAAATTACCCAGTAATTTAGGTTTATATTCCAAAACTTTAGCAAATTTAGAAGGAGTCGCTCGTAGTTTTTATCCTCAAATTAATCTTTTGGATGAGATTAAACCATTAATGACCGATTTATTTCGCCGACAATTATTAGGGGACGACCCAGTACAAACCTTATTAAGAACTGCTATTGATGTGAAGAATTTATCTTTAGAGTCGCCTCGTCAACTAGACTTATTTTTAGATAGACTTACTTCTGAAACATTGAAGTGGAATTTGACTTTAAAAGATCTTGAACCTTTGACTCGTAGTGTAAATAAGTCGGCTAATAGACTATCTTTTAGTGTAGTTGTAGGTTCGTTAATTATTGGTGCTGCTATTGTAACTGCAGGTTCTCAAAGTAGTCAGTTATCTGTATTAAGTGAAGCTTTATTTGCAGTAGCTAGTTTTCTTGGGTTGTGGTTAATTATTAGTATTCTTCGTTCTGGTCGTTGGCGAGAGTAAATACAGTTAGAAGAAGGAAGAAGGAAGAAGAAAGAAGGAAGGGTGCATCTAAATTTTGAATAAAGCCAAAAATTTATCGCTTTTAGGCAACAGGCAACAGGCAACAGGCAACAGGGAATATACAGGAAAATAGTATTTTTGCAAATATGAGATGTATCCAGAAGGAAAGTACATTAGTCTATAGATCGATACCTTATGAGTTTTGGTTTTATATGAACCGTATTGAATTATATTTCATAATCTGAACATAATATTAGGGAGTATTTGTAGATGAATCTAAATATTCTTGATTAGTTAAATATGTTTCAATATTTTCTAGGATTTGTCTCAAATACTTCACTACATTATTTTTGATTTTTATTAGTTCATCAGCACTTTTCTCTTTGCCTACTTCGGCAAAAGATTTAATGCCATGCGCTAAATCATTTCTATTAGTCTTTACTGTCAATAAATCGCTACTATCAGTTTTTGTGTCTGCAGAAAATCCATATTTATCTGCTGTTTTTTTAATCTGTTTAGCATCAATATTTCCTGAGAATAGTTTTTTTCTATCAAATCCAACTTTAATAATATCAAGAGAGATATCTACAATTATATGATAAACTTCACTAGAGCTTTTATTCTTGAGGTTTTCCAGAACAATTTTCTTTAGTTCCGGTCTAATTTTGTTGAATGAAATACCTTGACTTTGCAATTCATCAAATATTGCTTCAATAGCGTCTCTCATTGTGGATTCTATTAAATTGTAAAGCAGTAAAAAAGCACTTGCTTTCAAAGTTTTTATTAACTCAGAATCAATTTCCTTAATTTTTGCTTTTGCTTTACCTTCCATCGCCAGTTGAATAGTTCCTTGTTCTAAATTCTTGAGAAAAATAAAATACTTACTTACTTCTTTAGAACGTTCCTTAAAGTCTTGAAATAATATACTTGTCATTATTTATCTAACAATTGGTCTCGTACATATTCAATCCGACGAATAACTTTTTTCCTTGAACTACTTGCATCGCCTTTTGTGTAATTTTGAAAATTACTCTTGCTAGGATTAAGCAAATCATCTCCTCGATACTGAAGATTACTTTTTTCTCTCAAAGCAAGAGCAACACCCACAGAAAGAGATTCAAATTTAATCCTAGTAGTTGTTTGATTTGATTTTTTACCCGACCGAAAACCATTCGGAAAATGTTTTTCCACAAAATCTATCATTGTTTCAAATTCATCCCGCATTTTCTTTAAGTCTGTATTTTTATCTTTGTTAGTTTTTTCCAAAAATTTATCCAGAAATTTACTTACCCCCACTTTACTCTCAAAATTTTGATAATTATTTAAAAAGGCAAAAAAACGTAAGACAAATTCTTGAGGATCTCGTCGGGCAATAGCTGCATCAGAAAACAAACAAAGCTCTCGAAACTTGGGTAATTTTGATAATTCTTCAACTATATCGGTAAATTTTCCAGGTAATATACCTCTACGTTTTTCCATTTCATTTAACTCAACACTACCTGTATTAATCCGTTCAAACAAATCTCTTCGTGTTTCCTCATCCGCATCTTCAGTAAGTTGAATCATCCGAATAGTAGCTCTATTGAAACGTCTCTGACGAGAAAGAGGTAAATCCTCAAATCTAAAGTCATTTAATTTACCTAATTTAGATAAATTAGTCAGTTTTAACTCATTATTAATAAATTTAGCCAAAGTACGGATACGTTGCGTACCATCTATTATTTCTAAACGAGCTTCATTTTCTTCATTTTCTTCATCATTAATATCAGCAACAAATATATAAGGTATTGGTAATCCTAAAAGTACAGATTCAATAAATTTTGACTGCCGGGATTCATCCCAAGCCATTTCCCTTTGATAATCAGGAATAAATAACTCATTAGTATCATTTTCTATTCCTTTCATATATTTCTGAGTAAGAACTTCTACTGGATATTCTTTTGTGTCATAGTCAACACGCTTTTGTTTTTCCCTAATCTCAGCTTCAGCAGCTTCTTTTAGTTCGTTAGTTACACTTGGTTTACTATTAGTAGCTTTCGACTTTGGTGGCATATTTTTGTTTTAATTAGTTTGTTTAAACCTAAAAGTATATTATAACAGTTGAAGGAAAGGTTAAGACCTATCAAAAGCTTAAAACTGAAACAACATCAGATTTTTCCTTCTCTCCTAGATAACTAAAATCTTCTTCCTTCTGCTATATAACTTCAGAGACCATTCATCAAGTAAATCTTTCAGATAATTACAAACAAAAAATACATACACTCTGTAAAAAAACATTTTATAATTTGAGATAACTGTTATTTTTTCTAGTGCTAATGACCAATAATATCCAGTAGAAATTTCACCTATTGACCAGACAGTAATCTACTATTGTTGTTCTTTGATATCTATAGCAAGCTAGAATATATGATAGAAATAATTCTAAAATTTAAGCAATAAAGTTATGACAAACCAACAAAACCAAATTACCCAAACTTATGCTCAAGACGATGCCCAACAAATTCTGCAAATTGCCCTAGCACGTCGCTCTGAAGGAGGGGAACTAACCAGAGCACAAGTATTAGAAATTGCTCATGAGATGGGTATTTCTCCAGAAGACTTAGCAGCAGCAGAACAAGAATGGCTTTCCCACCGGAGTGAGTTTCAGGAAAAACAACTTTTTAATCAAGTTCGTAGAGACAAATTCAAGCAAAGTTTGATTAAATATGCCATTGTAAATTCATTTTTACTGTTGCTGAATTTAGTAACTGCTCATACTCTTTCCTGGTCTTTACCAATTTTATTATTGTGGGGATTATGGTTAGCTTTAGATGCCTGGAAAACTTTTCAAATTGAAGGAGAAGAATATGAACAAGCTTTTCAAAGATGGCGTTTGAAAAAACAATTAGGTCAATCTTTTGGCTCTTTAGCAAATAAAATTTTAAAAAATTTACAGTCTTGAAAATAAATGGAGATACTTGCTAAATAGACATCTTCAGAAAAGAGGGAATAGGGAATAGGGAATAGGGAGAAATAACTGATAATTTCTGTACGATCATTGATTTGATTTTTTATTATTGGAGATGTCTAATTATATATAGGAAATATAAGGCTTGTTTGATTAATTAAAACTATGGAAAATTTCCCCTAATTTCTTCTCTAACAAATAAGCGATCGCTCACTTAAATTATTTAAAAAATTAACGCCTATTATTAGTGTTCAAACGTTTTATTGATTTCAATAAAATACACTATGAAATTTATTAACCCCAAAATTGATTACGCCTTTAAAATAATCTTCGGAGCTGACCAAATTAATGAAAAAGAACACTTAAGCGTTAGCATAAAAGTCAGACAACGCAAGATTTTTTCTTCTTCCTTCTTCCTTCAAAATAAACATAAACGACCGCTCACCTAACTAATTTAAGAGAGCGATCGCGTCAAACTTATTACTAATTTTTTGACAAAAAAGCCAATATTAAACTGATGATTTACGCATCCAAAATAGAAACAGTAACTTCACCAGAATTATCATCTTCATGAACATCAATAAATAAAGCACTAACTATAATTGCTTCTTTGACTTCCAATGTAATCGTATCATCATATCCATTTAAAGAAGACCATGTAGCTGAAGTTTCAACATTTGTCTTCAAGTTAACAAATTTGCCACCATATATCCAGAGTAACACAAATGGTTCATCACCCATGCCACTACCATAGCTAAATGATCCACTCTTAATCCGCAAAACATACATACCAGGATCTAAACTTGCAGATGCAGCCTCTTTCTGCAGGTTTTCCATCCATGTTTTGTCTACTAATAAACAGTTCTTCTTACTATCAACAGTCAAGTTTTTCATGTTACTATCTCCTCTTTGATTAGATTATGTATCAGTTTTTGGCCTGTTTTAAACAGATTCAATTGAGCTTACCTGCCACTATTATTACTGGAGTAAGCGTCAATCATATTATCACAATACACCCCATAGGAAAATAACAAATTTAATTAGTTAGACATTTATCAACTAAACTATTTTAAACATCTATTTTTGCCCAAAATTTCATCCTTCATCTTTGAAATCTGACTCCCAATTAGCTAGATAAGCAATTATAATAAATTCTATAAAAATTAATAATTAAAGCACCCTGAGTAATGAAATTCCATATAAAAAAATTAGACTAAAATCCTAAGCATTCAGCTATCAGTAAAAAGATTCTCTCCTTAAGGAGAGTGTTTAAATTAAAATAGACTTTAAGGGCAAAGGAAGCAACTCTTGTAGTAAGACAATTAATAAAGCTTTTATCCTAAACTAAAAGTAATAGCTGATAGCTGATGGCTAACTGCTGTTTGCGCAGCATTCCGAAGGAAATGCTTACCTAAAATCTTTCAATTTGTCGTGCTTCATCTGATAATTTTGCTTCCTTTTGACCAATAATTCTTGCCCTACCATTTAACAAACCAATAGGAGTATCAAATAAATCTACCAATTCTGCTTTACCAGATATTATTTTCACCGTTTTTAAAGGCAATTCTTTTAATAACCATCTACTCAAACGATACACATATTCCTTTGTTTTCAACTCTCGCATTAAATCAACACCATGGAGTTCATGCAAATACTTATTTGACTTTCCATACCTGCGCCATTGACTTTGTAAATCTTTCCAAGTTGAACGATGACGATGTTTAACTACGGCATTTTCTACAAACTTAAAATGATAAGAAGTTTCTCGTAAAATACGCCAACAAATATCAGCATCTCCACCCGTTGTTAAATAAGGGCGAAATAATCCTACCTCTACAAAAGCTTGCTTTCTAATAGCTAAATTAGCAGTTTGACCATAAGGACAAAATGAATTAGCTAAAGTATGTTTTTGAGAAAGAGTCTCTTGTTTATCAGCATATTTTTCTAATAAACTGTCCCCAGGTAAAGCAAGTATTTCTCCCACTACAATGCCAATATTAGAGTCAGAAAATGGCTGAATTAAACTTTCTAACCATTGAGGTTGAGGACGACAGTCACCATCAGTGAAAGCAAATATCTCACTACTAGCAGCACGAATACCAGCATTGCGAGCAGCATAAGAACTTTGAATTTGATTTTCAGTGACTAGACAAATTGTAATTTGATTTGACTGTGCTGCTGCTTCAATTAGTGACTTACTGCGATCGCCACTATTATTATCTACGAGTAAATATTCTACTTGGTCAGCAGGATAAGTTTGCGACCGCAGACATTCTATCAAGTCTGGCAAGTCTTTCTCACCATTATAAATTGGTACAATTACCGAAACTTTTGTCATGATCGGTTTTTCAATTAATAATTTATATCATGTCCGGATAATTAGACATCTTCAGAAAAGAGGGAAAAGGTAACAGGGATAAATAATTGATAATTTATGGATAAGAATTGATTTTATTTTGGATTTTTACCAGATGTCTATTAGTGATAAAAAAACTTTCTCCTTTTCCCGATCTTCTTTCTTCCCTCCTGACTCCTGACTCCTGACTCCTGACTCCTTTTTTTTAAAATAAACACAAGCTAGCCAAAATTGCACTAACTGAGTAAAAACATCCCACCACTTGAGTTTCCGACCAACCAGATAATTCTAAATGATGATGAAAAGGAGCCATTTTAAATAAGCGTTTGCCTACACCATCAGGTCCTTTTGTTGCCTTGTAATAACTCACTTGAGCAATAACCGAAAGAGTTTCTATTAAAAAAACCACACTAAGAATTAACAATATCCATAGAGTATTAGTTAGTAGAGCAACTGCAGCTAAACTTCCACCCAAAGCTAACGACCCTGTATCACCCATAAACACCTTAGCAGGATTGCGGTTATGAACAACAAAACCGAGACAACTACCACTCATACAAGCACAAAAAATCATTAACTCCGGAGCAGTAGGAGCTAAATAAGCAGCTAACCCTAAAAATGCAACTGCTCCCAAACCTCCCATCAAACCATCAACACCATCCGTAAGATTTGTAGCATTACTTTCTGCAACTAAAACAAAACCTGCCAGAGGCCAAAATAGTAATCCTAAAGATAATTGTAAACCAAATGGTAAAGCAATATTAGTAACCGTACTAGGTTCACTCCATGCTAGCCATCCACAAAATAGCATTGCAAAACCCACCTGCAAAGCCAATTTCATTTTCGGAGATATTCCCTTATTAGACTTACGTTGCAAAATTTTCCAATCATCCAGCCAACCAATAAAACCATAAGCTAGAGTCATTGCAGATACTGCCATGACATTTGGATGAAATTTCGATAATAACAGAGCGATCGCTACTCCCACCGGAACAAAAAATATACCTCCCATAGTTGGAGTACCTGCTTTTTGTAGATGAGCTTGGGGGCCATCCTCCCGGATTATTTGTCCAGCTTTAAGTCTTCTAAGTATGGGTATAACCCAATACCCCAAACTTGCAGTTACTAGACCACATAGAATTAGGGGTAAGCTCAGAGATTCTATACCGATAATTCGATTAGCCATGCTATCTAAAATTAGGGCAAAAGAGCTTAATCCTAAACCCAGACCCAAGAATAAATTTTCTCCCGATAAAGGAATATATTTACTAAAAATGAGCTTATTTTGCATAAAAAATCTCCTCCACACACACTTTTTAATACTTTAGGTTTGATTAAATAATTATCAACTTCAGTTAAAAGCTGAATAGCTTTTTAGTAATTACCGAATAATTAAGGTTTAAAGCCTCTCCTTTACAAGGAGAAAAAAGAAAAAATTTTCCCACTCCGCGTCAATCCTATCCGTTTTCAAGGAGAGGTAATAATTAATAATTAATTATTAATTATTAATTGTTGAAAAATATCTATTCACCAGAGTCATCGGCATTTCCTTCTAAAACATCATCATCACTAAAATTGTCATCTACAGCTATCAATTCTGAGATTTCCTCTTCCTCTTCTAGATAATTGTCTGATTCTGAAGGATCTCTAGGTAACATTCTGCCTGATGTTTCTAACCAGTCCACTATAGATGAGTCTCGTTGGGTAGGGATTACATCTGCCGGTTCATGGCGAGGTATTAGAAGCAGGGAGGGGTTGTAAACAAGAACTGGTTGTGACTGAGATTGGTTATTTCTACGACTAATAACTCCTACTGGTTTTCCTACTGGTTGTTCTACCTTTGCCTCCACCATACTTGGTGACACAACTACTGGTTGTGGATTTACGGTCTCCTGTACCGTAGTTGGTTGTGGAACTACTGGTTGTGGATTTACGGTCTCCTGTACCGTAGTTGGTTGTGGAACTACTGGTTGTGGATTTACGGTCTCCTGTACCGTAGTTGGTTGTGGAACTACTGGTTGTGGATTTACGGTCTCCTGT
>NZ_JAAHGU010000240.1:0-5773 GCF_010692685.1 Okeania sp. SIO2F5
GCAAATTGAACCAGAAAAAATGCGTATAGTTCTGCAAGCTGATGTTGAGGGTAGTAGTTTAAGAGGAATTAGCCGTACAGTAAATCTATCCTATAATACAGTAGTGAGCTTGGTGAGAGCTGCCTCTGCAGCAGCAAATTGAGATTTTCAACCGAGATAGCTCCAAAGATGAATTTCCCGATCGCTATAATTTAGTATTTGGATTTGAAGTTGCTCATCATATTAAGCAAAAATCATTGTTGTTTTCTAATATTATTAGGCATCTTCAGTCAGAAGGGTTATTAGTAATGGCAGATTTTATTGCCAATGGAGATTTTGATATTGACCATGAAGAAACTTCTTCTTACTTTATGACTAAACAGCATTGGGTAGAGGAACTATCACCAAATAATTTACAACTGATTGGTGCTATAGATGTCAGTCAGGAAGTAGCAAATTATTTGTATGATGCAGATTTTGAAGAAAATCTCAATGAATTATATCAAAAAAGTTATGATGAGAATATAAAATCGGCTTTCCAATCTTACAATCAGTTAGGAAAATTGCTAAGAAAAGGATTAGCAAGTTATGTATTACTGACGGCAAATAAACAGGAATATCTACCACAAGAGCAAATTTATCAGTTGAACCAAGAAATATTGGAACGACTTTTATCTTATTCATAAGTAGAAGTTAAACAATGGATATACGAACTAAAATGGGAAGTTAAGAACGAACATAAATCAATTTTGCCAGAATAAAAAGAAGGCACTTGGCTAATATTTGCCGATGAGAAAACGCAAAATTTAAAAGCAGTTATAGAGGGAAAAAATCGAAATTGTGTAATAGTAAATCCAGGATCTAGTTACAAGTAGTTAAACGAACAAGACTATCAATTAAACCCCACCAATGTGCAAGATTTCAAACAACTACTAACAGAGTTGTTGACTACTCAAAATACTTTAGAAGGAGTAGTTCATCTGTGGAGTATGAGTACTTCAAAAGAAGAGTTAAAAACTGCTCAAGAACTAGGTTGTGCAAGCATACTCCATTTAGTCCAAGCAATGGTATCGGACTCTCGAACAATAGCACCTTTATTCTTAGTAACTCAAGGAACGCAACAAGTAGCAGATTCTGAAAATAATTTGGAAGTACAGCAAGCACCTGTGTGGGGTTTGAGTAGGGTAATAGCACTAGAACATCCAGAGCTAAAATGTAAGCGCATTGATTTAGGCAAAACTTGGAACAGTTCAGAAACATTAGAAGTATTAGGCAACTCTGTATTAAATCCTGATGATGAAGATCAAATAGCAATTCGTGGTGGAGTACGTTATGTTGCTAGATTGGTAAGGCGGTCTCTCAACCAGGTTTCGCCAGCGCAGAACGCAATTTTAGAGCAAGAACAAAAGATAAAGTTTAATACACAAGGCAGTTACTTAGTGACTGGTGGTTTGGGAGCTTTGGGATTGGAAGTAGCTCAATGGATGGTGAAACAGGGAGCGCAACATATAGTATTAACTGGACGTCGTCCTCCCTCAGAAACAGCTCAGGAAACTATTCAGAAGTTAGAGCAAACAGGAGCAAAAATATCAGTCATATTAGGAGATATATCTGAGGAACAAGATGTTGTAAGCATCCTCAAGCAGATTCAGGAATCTCAACCATCATTACGAGGGGTGATTCATGCAGCAGGAGTTTTAGATGATGGTGTTTTACAGCAGATGAGCTGGGAGCGTTTCAGGAAAGTTATGGCTCCAAAATTAGAGGGTGCTTGGCATTTGCATCAGTTAACTCAAAAACTACCTCTAGACTTTTTTGTTTGTTTTTCCTCCATCGCATCCTTACTAGGTTCATCAGGTCAAGGAAATTATGCTGCGGCAAATGCTTTTATGGATGCTTTAGCTTACCATCGCCGGAATATGGGATTACCAGGATTAACCATTAACTGGGGAGCTTGGGAACGAGGGGGGATGGCAGCTCGTTTAACAAGTCAACATCAAAGTCGGTTACGCACAACTGGAATGGGTATTATAGCTCCAGAGCAAGGATTACAGATATTAGGAGAGTTGTTGCCACAGTCAGTTAATCAGGTAGGAGTATGTCCTATAAATTGGTCGCATTTTTGGGAACAATTACCTAGTGGAGTCAATATACCATTTTTAGAGGCTTTTGCTTCCAGTAAACTGCAAAAAGAAACTGCCAATAGTGAAGAAATATTGGTACAACTAGCAGCAGCAGTTGATAGCTATCGCCTCCAAATTCTGATTGATTTTCTGCAAAGAAAAATAGCTAAACTACTAGGAATGTCTCAGTCTCAACTTCCCAATCCAGAGTTAGGGTTCTTTAGTCTGGGAATGGATTCATTGATTGCTGTGGAACTGAGAAATCTATTGAGTTCTAGTTTGGGTTGTTCTATTAATACAACTACATTGTTTAAGACTTCTAATATTCAAGACTTAGCAGAATACTTAATCAAAGAAATTTTACCGGAGGAGCAAAGTCAAAAAGTTGATATTAAAGAGAGTCAAAACATAACTTCTCCTCAGATGGAAATCCAAGAAGAGGGGAAATTGATGATGCGATCGCTAATGAATTAGAAGAGATACAGAACTTGCTAAAGGAGGAAAATTAGAGTGAGCGAAATAGACAAAAAAAACAACAAAACTTCTCATCTAAAGAAGTGCTTCAAGCTCTCAAGGAAATGCGCAATAGGCTAGAAGCAGTCAACAATGCGAAAACAGAACCAATAGCTATTGTAGGTAGGCTTGTCGGTTTCCTGGTGGAGCTAGCGATCCATCTAAATATTGGAGCTTATTGCATGATGGAATAGATGCTATTACAGAAGTTCCACCTCAACGTTGGGATGTTAATGCTTATTACGATCCTAATCCAGACGTTCCGGGAAAAACATACACCAAAAAGTGTGGATTTATTGAGCAAGTAGACCAGTTTGACCCCTTATTTTTTGGTATTTCCCCTCGGGAAGCAGTAAATTTAGACCCTCAGCACAGATTACTCTTGGAGGTGACATGGGAAGCATTGGAAAATGCAGGACAAACATGGAAAAATCTCAAGAATAGTAAGACAAGTGTATTCATGGGAATCTCCACGGATGATTATGCAGAACTGAATACAAAGCATCAAAATAAATCTTCTTTGGGGAGTTTTTCTCTAGGTAGTGGTCGAAGTGTGGGAGTCGGTCGTATTTCTCATATACTTGGTTTGCAAGGGTCTAATATACAGTTAGATACTTCTTGTTCAAGTTCTCTAGTTGCTGCCCACCTAGCTTGTCATAATTGGATTGAAGAAAATACACATCAGAAAAAACAGTATTTGTCAACCTCAAAAGTATTGCATCCTTTACTTGGTCAAAAGCAACAGCTAGCAGGTTTAGAAAATCAATATCGTTTTGAATCATTATTAGGAGAATATTCACCAACCTACCTCAGTCATCACAGAGTATTTAATCAAGCATTATTTCCCTTAACAGCTTACCTAGAAATGGCTCTAGCAGCAGGAAATTACCGATTAAAAACTCCAAGAATATTGGTAGAAGATGTAGTTATCAGCAAGGGTTTAATTTTACCAACAGAGAAATTGGTTTCAGTTCAAACCATACTCACATTGTTAGACAGCAAAAGCTACCAATTCCAAATATATACTCAACAAGAAGAGCAGAATGAAGAAGAACAAGAGTGGATACTCCATGTCACAGGAAAAATCAGCTTAAACCAAAAAGATACAATTCAAACAAAAGCAGAACTAGAAAAGTATCAGACTGAGTGTAGCCAAACTATAGAAATTGAACAACATTATCAAAAATTTCATCAAATAGGGATTGACTATGGAAGCAATTTCCAAGGTGTTAAACAATTGTGGTCAGGTGCAGAGCAAGCGATCGCTAAGATTGAACTTCCCCAAGAATTAGCAGCGGACATAAAAGACTATCATTTCCATCCTGCATTATTAGATGCAGCTTTGCAGGTAATTTTTCATGCACTGCCAGAAACAAATAGTAACCAAACTTATCTACCAGTAGAAATAGAGCAATTAGAAGTATATAGTCATCCTGGAAATTCCCTATTTGCATACGCTTCAGTCACTCAACCAAAGGGAGAAAGTGAAGGAAATTTAACAACTCAAGTGACCCTAGCGAGTCTAGAAGGAGAAATAATTGCTACAATTAAAAGTTTACGATTAAAACTTACTACTCAAGAGACATTACTGGGAACTGAAGTAGAATCAATTACTGATTGGCTATATAAAGTAGAATGGAGAAACAAAAGTCGTTTTGGTAAGCAGCTACCTCATAATTTCCTGCGGACACCAGTAGAAATTCAGCAAAAATCAACTCCGGAGCTGAAAGAATTAGTAACTCTCTTAGAGAATGATAGAGCAAAGCAAATCGAAACCAGTTTAGAAGAATTGAGTCTAGAATATGTAGTGCAAGCATTGGGAGAAATGGGTTGGTCATACAAACCAGGAGAAAGCTTCTCTAGTGATATGGCGATTCAACGTCTAGGGATAGTTCCAACGCAGCAAAGACTGTTCAATCGTCTGCTACAGATATTAGCAGAAGTAGGAATACTCCAGTCAAATAAACAACAGTGGCAGGTGGTACAAAACTTGGTTCAAGTTAATCCTGGTGAAAAAAGCCAGACTTTACTAAGTCAATATTCCGATGAAGCAGCAGTCTTGACACTTCTCAATCGTTGTGGTAGTCAACTAAGTGGAGTATTACGAGGAGCCATCGATCCAGTGCAATTGGTATTTCCTCAAGGAGATTTAACTGGCGCAACTCAACTGTATCAAGAATCAACCGTAGCTAGAGTGATGAACGCGATCGTGCAAAAAGTCATCACCAAAAGTATCGATCAATTTCCTCAAAACCAAGGGATAAGGTTATTAGAAATAGGAGCAGGAACAGGAGGCACAACTAGCTATATTTTACCTCATCTAAATCCGAACCAAACAGAATATGTGTTTACCGATATCGGAACATTATTCACGACTAAAGCTCAAGAAAAATTCCAGGATTATTCATTTGTCAACTACAAAATTTTGGATATAGAAGCAGACCCAGTAACCCAAGGGTTTGAATCTCATCAGTACGATATAATTATTGCTGCAAATGTAGTTCATGCGACTGCAAATATGAAGCAAACATTATCTCATGTGCAGAAACTGTTAGCACCAGGAGGTATGTTTGTCTTGGTAGAAACAACAATTCGTCAAAGATGGGTGGATTTAATTTTCGGACTATTAGAAGGATGGTGGAAATTCCAAGATTATGAATTACGACCAGACTATCCATTATTGAGTCTAACTACTAGGATTGCCGGGATTGAGCATTCATTGGGGTGCAGTTTCTCAAGTAGGGGAAGCAGCAGAAAGGGGTGCAGATGTTAGGGCGTATCAGCAGGGTATGGGTACTATCTCTCCAACTCAAGTATTAGAGTCCTTAGAACTACTAATGAGGACTACTGCTGGTTGTGAAGACAATATATCAGATGTAGAAGTTGGGGTAATACCCATTGACTGGTCAGCGTGGCAAGAAAGAGTAGAACAATCGCCATTTTTCGCAGACTGGCAGGAAACAGTTCAAGCGACTTCTAAAACATCTATAGCAATGAGCGCTGGCATCTTTACATGTTACATAGATATTTGCAATGTAATATAAAAGTAACTGTATGAGCTGTATTTTTCATAAATTAGGCGATCGCTAAACCTTAAAGTTTTAAGGATGTCTGTAATGGTATTGATAATTTACAGTTTATAGCTTGAAATTGTTTAC
>NZ_JAAHGU010000241.1:0-5770 GCF_010692685.1 Okeania sp. SIO2F5
ATTCATACAATGTTCCATACTCAACGTGATGATTCAAAATGGTAAACCCCAGAGCTACAAAGTAGAAATCTAGTTAACTTCCAACTAAGGGAGTTTTTGGCGATCGCTACTTTCATGCAACAAAGCCGAAAAAATATATAATATTATGTCCGGTTGAATAGTTATAAATAACGAGAGAGGAGTCAGGAGTCAGGAGTCAGGAGAAACGGGGAATTTAGAGGAGGTAGAAGTAAGAATTGTTCCTCAATTTTTCAGTCCTTGATTTGCCCAAAATGCGCTCCTTTTTGAACGTTTTAAACTAAAACAAGCGCATTTTCTTGGGATCTCAGAAGACACTTACCTTTATCTGTCAATGCTTTGATAGTTAATCAGCAAATCCTAATTATCCGGACATAATATACAGTGGTTTCCTTTGCTATGAGGTACAGTCCAATCTTCTTAGTTTTTGACTTCTGAATTCTGCCTTAAAATAAGGTGTACCTGATTACATTGGAAAGTGCTGTAAGTACCACCTACCACCTAAAACCTACTACCTACGACCTTCTTCAATAGCCATAATAATACAGATAAAATTTATAACCTCCAATACTCCAACAGGAAAAAATCGTGAAATAAATCAAATATTTTAAAAAGTTATCTGCTGGTACAAAACCGCATAAATTTAAAAACAAATATTTCACAAATTGACCCTGTTGTTCTGACTTTTGTTTGTTAGTTTCACCTAATAGATAATTTTCCAGATTTGTCAATATACAAGTTTCTTGATTTAGTTGCCATTGAATCACCATTAGTGGTATCCAAACTAAATAAATCAATAACAATTTATTAGGTAATAGCCATCCAGTCAAGGTAAAAATCAAGACAGAAGTATGTAATATTTTGAGCAAAAAAACAATTGATTTTTTATCCAGAGATAATTCATTCATCAACTTTTAAACCACCAAGGGTTAATTACAGAATTTACTTTACTTAAAATCGATTTTTTCCGCATAAATCTTTTCATACCATCAACTCCCATTCGAGAAGCACCTAAACCGGAAAACTTAAAAGAATTTTTTTCTCCTTCATTGATAAATGCTGTTAAACCCGCATCATTAATACTAATACCTCCAGCATTTATCTGACTAGCAACTGTTAAAGCTTCAGCTTCAGAAGCAGCAAAAACAGCAGCACTTAATCCATAAATTGTATCATTTGCTAATTTTACCGCCTCTTCAACAGTAGTAAAAGACATCACAGGTATTATTGGTCCAAAAGTTTCCTCAGTCATTATTTTCATACTATGATTTACATGATTTAAAACTGTGGGTAAACACCAGAAACCACCATCTAAATTTTCGACATTTCCTCCACAATGAATAACCGCACCTTTAGCCACAGCATCTTGTAAATGTTCTCTAATAATCTCAGCTTGTTTTGTGGAAATAATTGGTCCGATTTCTCCAGATTCAACATTGGGATAAGCTAATTTCAGACCTTTAGCTTTTTCGGTAAGTTTAGTAATAAATTCTATCAAAATTGATTCGGCCACATAAATACGTTCAATTGATAAACATGACTGCCCCGTATTAACAACTGAAGCCCATAAAAGTGCCGATGTTGCTAACTCTAAATCTGCTGAAGCTAACACTATTGCCGGGTCTTTACCTCCCAATTCTAAACAAGCTGGAATAAATCTTTTTGCTGCTGCTTCGGCAACTTTTTTACCTGTGGCAACACTACCAGTAAAACAAATAAAATCTACATATTCTATTAAAGCTGCGCCAGTTTCTCCAGCTCCTTCAATATAAGTAAAAACATCACACAACAAGGGAATCTTAGCAATAGTGTCTAACAGAGGTTGGATAAATCTCGGAGTAATTTCACTTGGTTTAATTGCCACAGCACAACCAGCAATTAAAGCTGGAATTGCATCGATTAAAGAAAGTAATAAAGGAAAATTCCAGGGACTAATAATACCAACTAACTGATAAGGTGAAAATTGATTTTGTAGTTGAATAAATTGAATTGTTGTAGTTTTGGTTGACTCAGTTGATAAGAGTTGCGGTGCTAACTTACACCATCTATCTATACTATTAGTCACAGAGTCCATTTCTAGTCTTGATTCTATTAGTCTACCTGTATCATTTACTAATGCCTGTATTAGTTTTTCCCGATGAGAAAATATAGTTTCTTTCCATTGTTGTATTGCCTGAATACGTTGTTCTATTCCACACTTTTCCCACTCAATTTGAGCAGATCGTAAATTAAGACATTTAGTAGCAATTTGTTCTACAGTTGGTTGGGTAATGAAATAATCATTTATACCAGTGCGCGGGTTACGAATTTTCATTTGATTGACCATATTAAATCAGGGGGTTTGGGACATTTTAGTTGGGGAGTGGGGGAGTTGGGGAGTGGGGGAGTAAGGGAGATTGAATATTGAAGTATAGTTATAAACATATACTGTATAACCAGATTTTATATTTAAGCAGGGATAGGAAATCTTCGTACTTTAAGGCTAAAGATATATTTGAAACATAGTTAACAGAACTACGAGTTGATCTATGAAATGTTTTACTAAATATTGAATTATATCATATTATATAAACTCTATAATTCTAATTTCAGGACATATATAAGAGTTCTATAGGCGATCGCCTAATTGTTTAAAAACTTACTTCAAATTGGCAGAATCTTCCACAACCAAAAATTGCTATATTCGGAAGATATAAATTTTATAACTTCATCGACACTTACTTCTAAATCTAGGTTTTGCACATCAACAATAGTTTGATAAATTGACTCAAATAAAATTCGCTGTTCTGAATTTAAAATAATTAAATCTCCCCTGGGCAAACTCTTAAAATTATCTAATTGCTGACGACTTTTTGTGCCTGTAATTGGATAATCTGTTTCATCCCGACAAAGTTTAAACTGTAGTGATGGATGGTAGATCATTAATTCATTATAATTTCTGATCCGAGCAAAAAATTTAGACCCCCCCTCATGTAGAAAAGCAATTACACATTGATGTTGTTCGATTTTAATAACTAAATGTTCTGGAGTAACTCGTTTGCCTAAACTTAAAACTTCTATTTCTAACTTATCCCAACTATCTTTAAAAAACCGAATAATCATTTCTAGTTTACCAACATCATCTAAATCAGTTAATATTTGATGCCCCACAAACGTAGCTTTTAATTTTGCTTTTTGTCGATTGAAATATTCCTGTATAGTATCTCTTGTAGAAACTAAAACAGACTCATCAAGTACAACTTCATCTTTCGCAAAAGCCTCTGATTGAACTGAAATAGCAACAGCTTCCTCTGCCAAATTTTCAACCTCAATATCCAGTTTTTCTGCAATTTTAAACATCAATTTTTCCATCCTATCCAAGCGTTCACTTAGTTCTGGCCAAGAAATTGTAAATGATGCCAAATTCGGAGTAGTCGAAGGAGAATCAATATCGTATTTTTTTGGTAAAGGAATATTATAAACCTTCTCTCGATAAAAATTAGATGCAGTGCTTAAAACCCCCCGAATAGAATTTGCTCGTACAATTTTATCAATTTCTGAATTTGTAAATAATTCCTCAATTGTAAAACCCACCATTTCAGCTCTGAGATTCAATAACTTTTTTAAAGCAGAAATAGGAGGTTTTTTTAGCACAATTTCCGATTGAGAAATCCGATGCACTACAGAACCATCAAAAACTTGTTTAAACTGCTGCCAACGATGGGGAAATAAATTTAAAATTACCAAACTATTCGGCACATGAGTTAATATTTCTTTGATAGATTCTCCAAAACTCCAAAGTAAACGTTTATTGTGTTCCTGACCTAACCCTTCCAATTGGTCAAATATTAAAAGTAAAGGCTTTTCTAACACAGATAAACACCCTAAAACCTTAATTGCTTCTAAAGATACTTCTTCCCTACTCATTTCTTCAGACCAAGGTAAAAGTTGTACCTTTTCTAACTCTTCAGTAGGTAAATCATTCATTGCCAACCACTGAGTAACAATTCGTCGGCGAGAAGGGTCACTATATCTACAAAATCTCAGAATACCCTTAAAAATTTGAGGTGCATATCCAGCAGGCGAATAGTTTTTATCCCACCAATTTAGAGCACGTTTTTCAATATGTTCCCAGTAATTCCTTTTAGTTTGAGTCTCTGCCTTAGCTAAATCGGAAAATAATTTTAGAGGACTCTTTTGCATAACTTCTAAGACTTTTTTGTCCCTCTGAGTTAAAACAGTTGAACTACTCTGTAAATTTTCCATAATTTGAGCAAAACTATGAGCAATTAAATATTCTAATTGATTGTGATAACTTGACTGTACAGGCTCAATTAAAGACTCAATAATTCGGCTATAAGTATGAAAAATTACAGCTTGGGCATTATTAGGTTGTCGGATATATAAAAGACGATTAGTCTCTAAAATATCTTGAGCAAGTCTCATCATCAAATGAGTTTTTCCTGACCCTGGTTCTCCAATAACTACAATACCCCTACTCTGATGATTTAAGTCTTGACTAATTTCTTCTACAACTATTTTTAAATCATTAAATTCACTCTCGAAAACTTCTCGCCGCTCTGGATGTTGTTGAAAAGGTGTATCAACTCGATTATTAACAAAAGGATCGGTTTGAGATTTTAATTTAATTTTGGTAGATTGTTGCATTAGATTTTGATAAAGTTGATAAGTAAAAAGAGCATCATATTTGGCACGATGAGCCAAGGCAGAATTAAAACGTTTACCTGCTACTTTTAGATGGAGAAATTTACAGAGATTTTCCAGAGAATAACTGGGAATTTGAGGATAAAAAAATAAGCTTAATTCATAAGTACAATAAGTCTGCAATTTGGGAAAAGTAATACCCGCCACTTTAAAAGAATAATATAAAACCTTTAAGTCATGTTCCGCGTAATGAAACACAAGAACTTTCTCTTGAATAACCTCTAATAATTTGTTGAGTACCTCTGTTAAATATTGCCCTCTAGTCGATGGTTCTAAAGGTTGATAATTGTTAGTAACTACTGCCTCAAAAATCAAATCTCCTAAACAATTAACTACAGCAATTTCCTTGAGCAGAGGATTTCCTTCAGTATCAACTACTAGATAATCTTTAAACATTCAGGTATTGGGAAATAGGGGAGTGAGGGAGTAGGGGAGTAGGGGAGTAGTAAACATAAGAATAATTAACATTAACTTGCTAATTATTAGGAAAAAAGTGATAATGTCAGTATTAATTACTTAATAACTGAAGTATTACCTAAATATAGCATTAATGCAGTAAGCATTTCCTGCGGAATGCTGCGCAAACAGCTATTAGCTGTCAGCTATCAGCTCTCATGAGGGAAGTTTAAATAAATATAGATTGTTTCAGCCAGCTTTTGTAGTAAGTATAAATTCTGACTCAATTAGTAAAGCTTTTATATAAAACTAAAAGCAATAGCTGATGGCTGATTAGTGACGGCTGAATGCTTACTTAATGCATGATAATTGGTATAATATCGTTCCGGTTTAATACTGATAACTGATAACTGAAATGACATCCCTAAAAATGATGCTTGGTTTGCGGATGTAAATCTGGGATTAACTCTTTGGAATGGTAAATTTGAAAATATTCATGGTACTTGGTTACGTTGGTGCGATGCCGATGGAAGTGTTAGTGTGCGACTCGTTGGTTAGTCAAACTGCTGAAAAGCAGATATATCTAGCCTTCCATGGCTAATCTTAAAGGAGGTTAAATATTTGGCCATCGGAAAACTCTTATTTCCTTAGT
>NZ_JAAHGU010000242.1:0-5597 GCF_010692685.1 Okeania sp. SIO2F5
ACAGTTCCTTCACGGCCTGGTAGTAAATGTTGAATGCGTTCCCATTGGTCGTCACGCAAACCATAACGTCTAGTCATTTAGAGCAGTCCTTAGCATATTATTCCTGTAGTTATTCTTCATAAGCATATTATACTTTTAATGTCAACCTCTTTAATTGATGACACGCCCTAAGTATTGCTCAGAAATGAACCCAATTGAGCTGGAGTGGAAACATCTCAAAAAAGATGAATTATCGGGTCAAATGTTTGATGACGAGTTAGATCTTGCTTATGCAGTAATTGACGGTATTCAAGCTAGGGGAGAAAAGGGAAACTACAGGACAGAACGTTTTAAATTTTACTCAAATCAAACTGCTTAAAATTTCTTTACATACTTTGGTTTTTTTTCACCGACTTACTTACGCAAATAGGGCGCGGACATTTATAAATGCTCAAAGTTAGTCAGGAATTACTTGTGAATTCTTGAATGTTTTCCAAAATACCCGAAAAGATGCTTAAAATCTTCCTATTCAGAATGGTGACTATGAGTAGTAATACTTTCTTTTTTGTTGAATAATCGCTCACAAATACCCAGTAAATATGATTTATTATTGATGGGCGATCGCGGCAATGGTTTTTCATTATCAGGCCAACTAGGTAAATCGAAACATGGACAACAATCTGGGGGCATTCCTTTAACACGAGATGGGATAGGCATCGAACAACGGGCACAATCACTAATGTCCCACTCTGGAGATAATAATTCTGCAATTGTTTGATGTGTCCCCTCTAAAAAACAATCTCCCGATCCAGAAGATAAAATTTGTTGCCAGCATGATTCAAAATCTTGACTGTAGCGATCGCCTAAAAGTACGATTTGAGGTTTTATAGCTGCTTGGCCATTTATCATTAATACCTTCTTACCTAACTGAAACCAACAGGCAATATATTGTTTGACTTGATCGTGAGATGCCATAATTTTTAGCTCCGATATTTTCCGTTTCATAGAACTTCAAAGCTAATAAATAGCCTCGTTCATCTACCTTCATTCTAACTTTTCCATCGTTAAAATGGGGGAGTGAAGCTAATACTTTATTCCTTTAGAATAAATTAAGAATTAAATATTCAAAGGTGTGCCTAAAGCACTAAGATTCAAAACATGACCTCCTGTAACTAGATAAACAGACTGAGAAATTACTCCAACTCGACGAATCAGATGACCAAGGCGATCACGAAATAGTCGTCCGATAGGAAACGAAGGAACTACTCCCCAACCTGTTTCTTCACCCACTAAAATTACATCGCTACTAGCTTTTAATAAAGCTTCAATCAAAGCTGCTAAAGTTTCATTCCAAGCTGGTTCATCTTGTGACAAAATATTAGCCAACCAAGTACCTAAAGAATCTACCAAAATACAACAGTCTTGATGTGCATAAGTAGTCAAAGTTTCTGATAGTTTCACAGGTATTTCTAAGGTAGTCCAATCAGGAGGGCGACGGTTTTGATGTTGTTCAATTCGAGTTTGCCACTCTAGGTCTTGACCATCAACTTGAGAGGTAGCTATATAAATTACTTGTTTGTGAGAACTAATCGCCAAATTTTCAGCCCACTCACTTTTACCAGAGCGAGCAGGACCTGTGACCAAAATTAGTTTCTTAGAAGTAGCTTGAGGAGAATTCATGGGAATACAAACAAATAATACTATTTCTCAAAAACTTTTCTACATTTTCTTGAGTCGGGGATTAGGGGAATAGAGGCGTTAGCTGCCGCTAACGCCCCTACAGATAAGTAAACATAAGAATAATTAACATTAACTAGGCTACTAATTAGCAAAAAAGTTGTTTTGCCTACGTTAATTACTTAATAACTGAAGTCTTACCTAAGTATATCATTACTTTTGAGAATTGGTATAATCCAGTGTAAACTGAAAATAAAGGATAATAAATTAGAATAAATTAGTAAATAGTAAGTTCGGCCAAAATCCGTGAAAACTCCAAAATAGTAAGAATTAACTATGGCCAAAATATCTGCTATTATCTGCACTCATAATCGGGACAATTACTTAGGAGCTGCCATAGATAGCCTACTTGGACAGGATTTTCCTGGTAGCTTTGAAGTAGTAGTAGTAGACAATGCTTCCACTGACCGCACCCGCGAAGTAGTAGAAGCAAGATATCCTAGTCCCAATCTGAAATATGTATATGAGCCAGTCACAGGATTATCTGTGGCCAGAAATACAGGGGCAAAAGCAGCCAGTGCAGAAATTTTAGCTTATCTTGATGATGATGCTGTTGCTAGTTCCCAATGGTTAAGGGTATTGCAAGAAGCTTTTCAAAGTAATGAAAAACTAGCGATCGCTGGTGGTAAAGTTACCTTGATTTGGCCAGAAGGAATTACCCCCCCCAAATGGCTTTCTCCAGAATTATCAGGAAACCTAGGTTACTATGACCTTGGTGATTCTGTAGTGTATATTAATCAGCCTGGTTTAACTCCCAGAGGTTTAAATTATTCCATTCGTCGTACATTTCTTGAACAAATTGATGGCTTTGATACTAACTTAGGTCGAGTGGGCAAAAAGCTACTGTCTAATGAAGAATTACACACCACAGAATTAGCAATCAAGCAAGGTTGGCAAGTAGCTTATTTACCTGAAGCTTTGGTTGCTCATAATGTAGCTCCTGAAAGGGTTAGACCTTCCTGGTTTATTGAGAGAGGTTGGTGGCAAGGCATTAGCGAATGTTATCGCGAACAACTAGCTGGTCAGGCGGGTCTTAGACAAATAAGAAAGGGGAGCGATAGAATGATTAGGGGTGTGTACAAGTCTCTAAAAAATATAGCAGACCCGGCCAAACGTTTTGATAATTTTGTCTATGCTTATGCTCAAATAGGCTATCTAGGTGCAGCTATTCAGGGCATGATATCTACGAAGTAGATTTTAGGTGGTAGGTAAAAAAAGCCGATCGCCCTGCCTAAAAGCTAATCCAAAGCCACTCAAAATCTCAGGGCATGATATTTATGAAGTAGGTATTATGTGGTAGATTTTAGGTGGTAGGTAAAAAAAGTCGATCGTCCTGTAGAAATACTAACCCAAGTCCACTCAATCTCAAATCGTACTTACCTAAAGATTAACTCAAGGCCACTCAACATCAAATCCTAACTATCTAAATACTAACCCAAGGCAACTCAATACAAAACTATTAGTGCCTTCGAACTATAGCGATAATAAAATAAGGTAATACCTATCTATAAAATTCTGAACTATGACATCATCTAAGATACCAGTTTCAGTTCTCATCCCGGCTAAGAATGAAGAAAAAAATTTACCCGCTTGTCTAGATAGTGTTGCAAGAGCAGATGAGATATTTGTAGTAGATTCTCAAAGCAGCGATCATTCCGGGGAAATTGTAGAAAGTTATGGAGCAAATTTAGTACAGTTCCATTTTAATGGTCAATGGCCAAAAAAGAAAAATTGGTCTTTAGAAAATTTGCCATTTCGGAATGAGTGGGTACTTATTGTTGATTGTGACGAACGTATTACTCCTGAGCAATGGGATGAAATTGCTGTAGCTATTCAAGACCCAAATTACAATGGTTACTACCTTAATAGACGAGTATTTTTTCTAGGTAAATGGATTCGTTATGGGGGTAAATATCCTGATTGGAATCTGCGTTTATTTAAGCATAAAGAAGGTCGCTACGAGAATTTAGGAACTGAGGGAGTGGCCAATACGGGGGATAATGAAGTGCATGAACACGTTGTTTTGAATGGAAAGGTAGGCTATCTGAAAAATGATATGCTTCACGAAGATTTTCGTGATTTATTCCACTGGTTGGAAAGACACAATCGTTATTCTAACTGGGAAGCGCGAGTACATTATAATATACTGACTGGTCAGGATGATGATGGAACTATTGGTGCAAGTTTATTTGGGGATGCGGTACAGCGTAAACGTTTTCTGAAGAAGATATGGGTAAGATTACCGTTTAAACCGATATTGAGGTTTATTTTATTTTACTTTATTCAATTAGGGTTTTTAGATGGTAAAGCAGGATATATTTACGGTAGGTTACTGAGTCAATATGAGTATCAAATAGGTGTTAAACTTTACGAACTTAAAGATTGTGGTGGTCAGTTAAATGCTGTTCAGAAAATAGAAAAAACTCCTAAACCTCAGCCAGTTGCTCAGGTAGATTCAGCAAGTAGTAGTTAGTAATTAGGCATAAGCATTCAGCGGTCAGCAATCAGCAATCAGCTATTAATTCATTGCCTTTAAAGCAGGAATTAGTATTGAGAGGTTTAAGGACAATTCAAAGTATTGAAAAAACAACTAACCTTGACCTTAGCAGTGTATATTCATTATTTATGAAACAGCTAAAAGCTGAATGTGAGCTAAGTTCAAAGAAGGGGTCGGAAAAACTAGGTTTTATTGCTGATGATTCTGATAGATCGATAACTCTAAATTTATTATCATACTTGAGTTGATAGTTATAATCAGTAATGCCAAAAATGTAGCTAATTAATCTGAAATTCACCGAACATTTAAAGGAGGTAGAAAGAGGAAAGTCAACCTATTTTCTACTTCCTTATTTTGATTTTTATACTATTAACTAGCTATCAGCATTTTCCGTACCGGAATGCTCCGCAAACAGCATTTACGGACTGAAAGGCTTTTTAAGGATTCTAGGCATTAAGCGAAGATATCTTATACCAATTCCTAAAAGTAACGCTAGACTTGGGTAAGACTTCAGTTATTAATTAATCAAAACAGTTATAATCACCCTTTTGCTAAAAATAGCCCAGTTAATGTTAATTATTCTTACTTTTTACTTCTCCCCTACTCCTCCACTCCCCTATTTCCCCTCCTGGGAGGGGTTAGGGGTGAGTCCCCTGCTCAACAAAATGTAGAAAAGTTTTTGAGAAATGGTATTATTCCTAATTTCCTTACTCCCTATTTCCTACTCTCAAAAAGATGTAGCAAGACTTTTGAGATTTGGTATAAAGTTTTTTTCAACTATCAAATAAGATTAAAATATTGACTAAAATATAGCTAGCATTGTGTAAGGGTTTGGTCTCCAAGCTCCTACTTTTGCTGTGGCAGTATTCTATGTTTAATATTTTGTTGATAAATGGTCTCTGAGAATTTTTATTCTATGATAATATCCTTGAAATATTTGCCAAAAATACAGATTGATGGAATTTAAGCAATATTTACAAGAATTAGATAAAAATCTGGAAAAAGGTAGTGAGCGTACCCACTATCCTGCTTTGAAAAATCTGATTGAGGGTGCCATGTTGGGAATTAATGCCAATATTGAAGAAACTGGAAATCAAGCTGGTATCCCAGATTTTAAAGTTAGGAAAAATAATAATTTACTTGGCTATATAGAAGCTAAAAAAAATTAGTGAAAATTTAGAAAAAATCCAATCAACTGACCAGTTAAAACGTTATTTAGAATCTGAAATCGGGAAAAACTTAATTTTAACTAATTACTTAGGGTTTGCGCTCAAAAGTCTGAAAACGGTTGATTTGTGATTCAAAGAAAGCTGATTATAACTTATTATTATCATCATTTATTCAGCTATAACTTTAAATTATAAAATACACCGCAAAAACAGTT
>NZ_JAAHGU010000243.1:0-5504 GCF_010692685.1 Okeania sp. SIO2F5
GCAGAAAAATCATTCTTACAAAACTTAGCTCCTACCTCCTCTATAATTCCCCGTTCCTCCTGACTCCTGACTCCTGACTCCTGACTCCTACCCTCACCCATAAGACTTTTTCAGCAAACCCTAATTATCTATTACTCTACTCAGCTATTTCATAACTCGTTTAACGTCCTATTTTGATATTTCCAATATCGGTCAAACCTTGAGCTATATCGGCTTCTGTTTACTGATTATTGAACTTGTGCCAAAATCCAAGTAACTATATACCAAGAGCGCTCGTTTCTCATTGCTAATTGATATATTGGATTATCTGGATCTTCGGGAATTTTATGACCTCTAAAACCCATTTGAATATAAGACCATACTTCTTGATTACCCCAACCATTGACTTCAACTATTTTAAGATTGTAGGGTTTACTCATTAACGCCAAAGCTTTAGGAGTAAATCTCCAGTAATCATCGAATGCTTTTCCACCATGTATTGGGTTGATAAAGCAAGTTGTATGACATATATATCCTCCTTGTTTAACAACTCGAATACTTTCTTCAAAAGCCTTGTAAGGATTTTCAGCAACATGCTCTAAAACTTGGTCTGAAACACAAAAATCAAAAAAATTATCTTCATAATTTAGATCGCTTAAATTACAGTCTGGATAACTACTGTTATAAACTTCCGCTTGTTTTAAACCTAAAATTCTTGCCAAGTTAGCACTCCCAGATACGGCCAAAATTTTTTTAGTCTTGTCATCTTCATTAGTCAATAAGTTTTCTAATTTTTTATACATATATAGTCGTGTAACATGATATCTTTTTTTTCCTTTCTTTGAGTTCAAACAAAAAGTAATTAAGTCTTTTGTTAAACTGTTATTTAGCGTGGTGTTAAACATTTTTTTTCCAAATATTAGCCGAATTACCGTTAGTAATTTAAGTATGTTTGTAGCCAGAATAAATTATAACATTGAATAAATAATAATTATGATCGAGTTTCATTATTCAGGACTTACGGAACGGAACTAATTTTAGTGGGAATATCTGAATAAATGACCAAATCATAAACCATATATCCCACATTCCGTACTTCAATTTGTAATATCAAATCCGTTTAATTCGGTATAAAAAAATGTTCCATCTTCAACCATTACCAAATATTTCTCGATCTCCCCATCTCCCCAGATACTAAATGGGTTCTATAAACCGGAAGGTGCGCGCAGGGGTAACATTCCCCTTCTAAAGGTTTACTGCTGAGTGCTGATCGCTTTTTCAAGTTAGCCTGCCCCAACTCAGCCTGGCTTTTCTCTCACCCATATCTATAGAACAGCCATAAAACCTCTTTTTTCAGAATCATTGACCTTTGAAAAACCTAAAGCTACATCAAGTCTAATTAAATTCCATATTTAACACTGAATTTTGAGAGGGAATCATTAGTATTAATAATACTAAAAGAATCTAAAAAAGCTTTAGCCTCTGGAAAATCTAAATTTCCATCTTCAGCAACTACTTGTAAACTATATAATGTTGGTCCGCTAGGATCGATAAATATTCTTAAAAGTAATCTCAAATTAGGCTTTACTTTTGACTGTAAAATTATTTCTCTACCTGGAAATCCTTGATAGCTAATCTTCTTTTCACTAATTATTATCGAGTTAGAATTGATTGCTGCTCCATCTCGCGCTCCATCTAATCCTTTTTCAACATTATATTGACTAGGATCGACTGGATATTTGATGCTAGAGACAGAAAAAAATCGTTGTTTTTCTGGGTATTGGTAGAAAACTAATAAGGCATTAAGTTTTCCCAAAGAAGTATCAACAGATAAATTTTCTTCTTCTGGTTGACCAGGAAAAAAAACTGTATAAGTATCATCTTTAGCTGTGTAATTATACCAGTTATTAGCAAGATAAATAATATTGGTATCTGTAAATTCTGATGAATATTTTAGTGGTGAATATATAACTGCTATTGCATCTAAATTTGATGTAACAGATAGAATTGTGACTATACTATAAAATATAACAATTAAGGATGATTTCATAATATTAAGCTTAACTGTTTTATATCATGTTCCCCCTCCGGGGGAGCTACACTAACGGACGGGTCAGTTATAATAGAATTTAAGGAGTGACAGTACAGACAGTAGCAAAGAGATACTGAAATTATCAATACTATTCTCCTTTATCAAAATAATATGGGTCGCGCAACCCCGCCTTTTAAGGCGAAATATTTTTGGAGGGTTGCTCACGCATCCCCGTTACAAAAATAACTTCTAACTTCTGACTTCTGACTTCTGACTTCTGATACCAATTCCCATGCATTATTGCTATACTTGGGGCGTACTTCAGTTGTCAACTAATTAGCACAAGCAAAATCACTTTTTTGCTAATTTCAGCTAAGTTAATATTAATTATTCTTATGTTTGCTTCTTCCCCACTCCCCCACTCCTCTACTCCCCTACTCAACAAAATGTAGAAAAGTTTTTGAGAAATGGTATAACTTTGTTAATTCCTATGCATTTCTCCTTTCCTCCCTCCTGACTCCTGACTCCTCACACCTAAACTTTAGCTTGAATTTCTCTCAACTTCTCCCCTACTTCACCACTACTTAATAAACTTTCCGCCTTAGACAAACCTTCGCAAATATCAGAGCAAACTCCACAACGCCATAAATAAAAACCTCCATTCCAAATAGCTGCTGACATTAACTGACTCACCTTACCCTGCAAAACTTCTTGCATTTGCCCTACTAACTCCGCAGTAGAGCCTAATGAAACCTCCTTTCCTCCACAACCATAGTCACTCGGATGTAACAACAGACGTTCAAATGTGGCAGACTTGTCAGATGGCATCGATACCCCAATAATAGCTGTCCGGTCACGAGGTAAGTCACAACTTCCTTCTAACCCCTTGACTGTTGTATAATTTTTCACACCCTGTAATTCCAATGCTCCTCGAAACATACCTTCTGTAGGAGGATGAACATATCCCACAGCCAAATGAACTTCTCCTGCAAAGGGAACCCAAATTAATTCCATTGTTGCTAGAGGCGGTCGTTTACCAATATCTCGACGATATTCTACTAAAGCATCTGCTTGGGGAAAATGTGTCGGTAGATAAACAAAGCCTAAACCAGTCTGTTCAAATACTTGTTGCACCTGTGCCAGCGATAGTTTTTCCCATTCAACCCCTAACCCTTGCCAAATATCAATAAAAGGTACTCCTTCTTTTGTCGGCATTCGCGCTCCACCGTGCATCACAACAAATATTCCTGCTGTTGCCAAAATTAAAGCTGTGAGTGGGGTAACTGGTGCAGTACGCGATCGCCCATCATAAGGACAACCTAATACTGTCACTACACCCATCGATGGTTGACTTTGCAGTTTTGGCCCTAATTCGTTATAGCTATCTAACATTCCTGCCAACTCATCTCCAGTAGGCCGTTTAATACGGTGAGCAATTAAAAAAGCACCGACCTGGACTGGTTTTGCTTCTTTCCACAACATCATCCGCATTGCTGCTGCTGCCTCTTGGCGGGTTAAATTTTTCCCTGTATGGGGGCCACTACCAATGGTTCTGAGTAATTCTCGAAAGCGATCGCTCATTTAATTTTTCTCTCTGGTTAATTAGGTATTTATTTTTTGATTTTGTTTAGTTAGTTTACAGCAGTTTTGGAGTTGATCGGGTACAAAATTTTAGGACTTTAGGGAGTAGGAAGTAGGGAGTAGGGAGTAGGAAAAAAAGATTAACCTTAAAACTGTACCTCACGCTTCCTAAAAAGTGCTGTAATATAGCGCTACGCGCAAGTCAAAAGTCAAAAGTCAAAAGTAATCCCTGACTAACTTTGAGCTGCTTGGTGCGCGTTCCCTCACAGGAGTCAGCATTCCGCAAGCGAGCTGTCGTCGTCGCGGGGTCGCATCCGCATTTATAAATGTCCGCGCCCTATTTGCGTAGTGCCATACTCCACTGTCACCCGTAATGTCAATGTCTATTGACATGAAAATTCAAAATAAAATCAATTCTTATCCATAAATTATCAATTATTTCTCCTTGTTATATCATGTTCCCCTCCGGGGGAGCTACGCTAACGGACGGGTCAGTTATAATAAACCTTCTGCCTTCTAACCTTGCTCTTTTCCTTCAGCATAGCTGCCCTCTGCCTTCTGCCTTTGGTCTACAGATATTATAAGTATTCAACCGAACATGATATTACCTATCCCTTGTTCCCTCTTTTGGAGGAGATGTCTAATGCTAAAGTTAAGATTTAAACCCCAGCTCTAACATTCTCCTGACTACTGACTCCTGACTACTGACTTCTTCAACACTGTGGTTTGATTAATTTGCTGTGGAACTAATTCCTTTACTAGCTCCCAGAAATATTCTATTGGGGGAATTTGTATCCGATCGCTAGTTGTCACCACCACCACCTCACGACTCCAAACAGAATCTCTTATTGATGATACCTTAGAAGTACTCGGAGTTACTCCTATTGTTTTTATGGCAAGAGTGGGGTCGAGTTTAACATCTATTAAAGCTGAATGAGGTAGCAGAGCAATTAAATTTCCTTGTCGTACTACTCCTCGGAAAGCATCGAGGGTATTTAGTTCTAATGCTGCATTGAGTTTTGCCCCTAGTCGCTCAAATTGCTCTTTAACTAATCTTTGCATTCCGTAGCCATCTTTGAAAACTACTTGAGGATAGCGAATAAGTTCAGTCCAGGGAATTTGTTCGTATTTTGTGAGGGGATGGTTAGCTGCCATTAATACTTCTATCGGTTCAGTGTAGAGAACATCTACTACCATTTCTGGACTGGTAGTAAATAAGCGGTTATTCATTACTATTGCTATATCTACTAGACCGTCTTTGAGAACTTTCAAAGTGCGATCGCTTCCTAGAGCAGTTACCCGCAATTTTACTTCTGGATAGTGGCGACAAAATCTTTGCAAAACTGGAGGGAGGTAAGCAGCACAAACAGAGTGAATAGCTGCAACACAAAGTTCTGGTTGTTTTCCGGCAAGCATTTCTGTTATTTCTTGGGTAGCACTTTCCCAAGCTTGACAAATTTTCTTAGCGTAAGGCCATAAGCATTCTCCTGCTAGAGTGAGTTTGGCTTGACTGCTACGGTGAAATAGGGGAGTACCCACTTGATTTTCTAGAGCTTGCACTTGTCGGCTAACTGTTGATTGAGTGACGTTACATATTCGCGCTGCTTGTTGAAAGCTACCTGTTTCTGCAACACAAAGAAATGCTTGCAACTGCTCTAACCGCATAGAGTTTTGATTCAACTATTATTTACCAGCCTTTGATTATAGCAGATTTATTTTTTTCATTTAGTAGACTAGGATACACCTTCTCAAAATGAATTATACCAAATCTCAAAAAATTTGAACTATAGCAATGAGCGCTGGCATCTTTACATATTACATAAATATTGATAATGTAACATAAAAGTAACTGTATGAGCTGTATTTTTCATAAATTAGGCGATCGCTAAAGGTTAAAGTTTTAAGGATGCGT
>NZ_JAAHGU010000244.1:0-5397 GCF_010692685.1 Okeania sp. SIO2F5
AAACAATTGTTTTAAACCTTTTACCGTATTAACTTGTTTTCCTTCCGCCATTGCTTCCCAACCATATTCAGAGTGCATATCAAAAATTAAATTTACAGCAGCTCCTTTACGAATTATCCCAGATAAAAGTAAACGAGTCAGAAAAGACTTACCTGTTCCTGACTTGCCAAAAATGCCATTACTCCGTTCTACAAATCTATCTAAATCTAAACAAACAGGTACATCCATATCAATAGGTTTACCCACAGCAAAATTGCGCCGACTCTGGTCATCTTCCCTACCAAAAACCAGACTAAAATCTCTCTCACTTGCGTCAAATACTTGGGAAAAATGACTCGGAATAGTTTTTACTGGCATTAATTTAATTTCAGCACTGGTTTGAGCTTCAAAAGATGCTAAATTTTCTATGGATTGAGATTTTTTGTTATTGCCATTATCGTTATTAGCATTGAAATATACTGAGGACTTTTCTGAAGAAATAATTAACATCAACATTGGTGCAAGTTCGATAGTACCGTAAGTACTACCTCCAGCTAAAACAGATTGCAAAAAATCATCTGTAGGTAAAGGAGGATTAATCATTATTCGTTCGCTGGATGTTCCTAATAAAACATCAGTTAACATACAAAAAAAGTGGGCGCGTACTCCTTTTACGACCAAAAATTTACCAACCCGCATATCTTCTACTAATATGTCTGGATGTAGTCGTACTTCTAGTCCTTGACTGAGAGAACCTTGAATTACTGAACCTAATGGTTGTTCAAAATCCATATAAATTACTTAATTACTTGAGAATGCTATATCAAGTTATACCATTTTTATTAGCTATTGAGAGGAATTATATCAAGTCTGGTAGCATCGGTATTGTAAGGGTAAGGAAAAAGGAATAAAGAAGAAGGCTTTAGTTATCTAGAACAGAAGACTTAAAAGTTAGAAAAACTTAAATTTTCTGTAGATATTCACGCTAACTTTTACACAAAAGCAATTCTTATCTATCAATTTTCAATTATTTATCCCTGTTCCCTGTTTCCTGTTATTTATTTTCTGGAGATGTCTATTTGATAAATGACTCAGCATTGATGGTAGGTATTCCTGCACATAACTTTTCCGGCGTTATTGATTTGAGGTATGATATCATTCAGGATAAGAGGGCGAGCAAAAAACTTTCTCCTTCTACTCGGGGTTTCTTATTCTTTCTTCCCTCCTGACTCCTAACTTCCCCTCCAGGGGTGTGAGGTGGGTTGACTCCTAAGTAATTAGGATTAATATCATACACGTGCTTCAGCAACGCCACTTTTCCAAGTATTTTCACAAGGCAGTTCATTAGACATCTGGTAAAAATCAAAAATCAAATCAATTATCACACATAAATTATCAATTCTTTCTCCCTACTGCCTACTTCCTACTGCCTATTCCCTCATTTGGTGGAGATGTCTATTTTTCAACAAAGCCATAATTAATTATTAGACATCTGGTGAAAAAGATATAAACTTTTTGCAAGAGTAGGGAACAGGGAACAGCGGTGCGACCCCCCGTTGGCGACACACGCATCTGGTAGCGCACTCCTGTGAGGGAACAGGGAACAGGGAATAGATTTTCACACCTAAGATACGAAAAATGATTTTGTAAGTTACTGTTACAACTCTAGCTTATTTTAAATAAAAAGCAAGTTTATTTTCTGGAGATATCGGCGTTGCTGATTTTAGCTATGATTTGTATTTTTTGGCGATTGCTAAACTATATTAATGACAAATATTTGAGATTCTTCAGTTTTTATTTTCATACCTTGATTCAGCAACGCCGAGATATCTATTAATTGTTGACCCTTCCATGATAAAATTCAAATTACTGACTCCTAATTTTTTAACTACCAAAACTTCATGTCTGACAAAACTTATGAATTAATTCTGCGAAACAGTCGCTTATTGCAACCAACTCAACAAACAGAAATAGTAGATATCGCCATTGATGACAGTAAAATTGTTGCTATTTCTAAGGATATTCCAGCTTTTGCCTACCAAGAACTCGATCTTCAGGGAAAATTAGTCAGTCCACCATTTGTAGAATCTCACATTCATCTAGATTCTGCTCTCACTGCCGGAGAACCACGCTGGAATCAAAGTGGTACATTATTTGAGGGTATAGAAATTTGGGGTGATCGTAAGCAAGAGTTGACACTAGAAGATGTGAAAAAACGTGCTATTGACACTCTTAAACTCCAAGCTAGACAAGGAGTATTATTTGTTAGAACCCACATCGATGTTAGTGAACCAAAACTAACAGCATTACAAGCACTTTTAGAAGTAAAAGAAATTGTCAAAGATTGGATGAATTTACAAATAGTTGCTTTTCCCCAAGATGGTATTTATAGTAAAGATGAAAACCTCTCACTTTTAGAAAAAGCTTTACAATTAGGAGTGGATGGTGTGGGTGGAATTCCTCATTATGAATTTACGAGGGAAGATGGGGTAAAATCTGTGCATAAAATCTTTGAATTGGCAGAAAAATATGACTGTTTTATCGATATTCATTGTGATGAAATAGATGACGACCAATCACGTTTTTTAGAAGTAGTTGCTGCTGATGCTATTAGAACAGGTTTAACTTCACAAGTAACTGCTAGTCATACTACAGCTTTTGGTTCTTATAATAATGCTTATGCTTTGAAATTAATCAGTTTATTAGAGAGGTATAAAATTAATTTTATTGCTAATCCTTTAATTAATATTACTCTTCAAGGTCGTACTGATACTTATCCTAAAAGACGGGGTGTGACACGAGTAAAAGAGTTATGGCAACGAGGAATAAATGTTAGTTTTGGCCATGATTGTATACAAGATCCTTGGTATACTTTGGGTACTGGTAATATGTTGGATGTGGCTTATATGGGCGTACATATATGTCAAATGACTGGAATCAAAGAAATTGATGCTTGTTATCAAATGGTTACTTGGAATGGTGCGAAAACTTTAGGAGTAGAAGATGGGTATGGAATTAAAGTAGGAAATCCAGGCAATTTGATAGTTTTAGATGCGGATAGTTGTTTTAATGCAGTTAGGAAACGTGCTACTGTAAAATATGTATTTTGTCAGGCTAAATTATTGGCAGAGACTATTCCGAAAACAATTAAATTTACTTCTTTTACTTAAGGGAAATATTTTTGATTATACTGTAGTTATTGTGTAATGAAAAAAATCAAGAAATAGACTAGAAATTTTGTGGTAAAACTACTTAAAAAAATTGGATAATTGATGATTAATTATACATTTTTTATGATGAGAATTTCCTGATTAACTCTCAAAGCCTTTGTTTGTAAATTATTTAGCCTTTTTTATAAAAAAAATGCAATTTTTTTTCACTCCAAAAAGCTGAAAATACTCAAATTTTTAGCAAACCTAGATAGACAAAAATCAGACCATTATTCCTCCTTCATATTCCCGATTCATGAGATATAAAACCTGACTTATAACCTCGACAAAAATACTTTTTCAGCAAACCCTAATTACTAATTTAATTATGAAAAATATCGAAAAATATGTGGAATGTACGGCAGAATTAATCAATTTACCATTACAGCCAGAACACCTTCCCGGTGTAGTAGAAAATCTAGAAAAAATTGCAGCGATCGCTCAATTAGTCATAGACTTTCCCCTGCCACCAGAAATAGAGCAAGCACCAAAATTTGACCCAGAAAAATTAGGGAATTGATATGGCTACAAAAACTAGTGGTGGTGGATTGTAATGGTCGTGCATTGTAATTATTTTTGTTACCAGACACAGCAGTAGGAGCATCTTGCTCCCGTACTCGCGGGCAGGACCCGCACTAGACATTGTTCATCTGCGTATACCATTACTATGCAGAACTACCCAAAAACTTTTTTACTTTTTTACTTTTTTACCTATTAAACCAAAATGACTATCAAATTTAATGAAATAGATGCAATAGCGATCGCTACAGCTATCAAAACAGGGGAAACCACAGCTCAAACCATAGTAACTAAATGCTTACAACAAATTAACCAGCACAACCAAACCCTCAACTGCTTCACTGCTATTACTGCAGAAACCGCACTTAACACTGCCAAACAAATAGACACAGAAATTGCTCAAGGCAAAAATCCTGGTATCCTAGCAGGCGTGCCCTTTGCAGTCAAAAATCTCTACGACATCGCAGGTATAATAACTCTCGCTGGAGCCAAAATAAACGCCGAAAACCCACCCGCAACAGTAGACGCAACCGCCGTAGCTAAACTCAAACAAGCAGGCGCTATCCTCATCGGCGCCCTCAATATGGATGAATACGCCTACGGTTTTGTCACCGAAAATAGTCACTACGGCGCAACACCAAACCCTCACGATCTCACCCGCATCTCCGGGGGATCATCCGGTGGATCTGCTGCTGCCGTTGCTGCTAGTTTAGTACCCATAACTCTCGGTTCCGATACCAACGGTTCTATCCGCGTACCCGCCTCCTTATGCGGTGTATTCGGATTTAAACCCACTTATGGACGCTTGTCACGAGCAGGGGTTTTTCTGTTTGCTAGTAGTTTAGACCATGTCGGACCATTTGCTCGTTCTGTAAGAGACATCGCAACAGTTTATGATGTTTTACAGGGGTCAGATATTAGAGACCCAGTTTGTACCCATCGTACTCCGGAAGCTTGTTTGCCTCAACTCAATCACAATATTGAAAGTTTACGCATTGCAGTTGCTGACGATCACTTTGCCACAGGTGGGGAGCCAGAAGTTTTCGCAGCAGTGGAACAGGTGGCGACTGCATTGGGAGTAACTCGAAGGGTGACGATACCGGAAGCACACCGAGCTAGAGCTGCTGCTTATATTATTACTGCTACGGAGGGAGCTAATTTACATTTGGATAACTTACGCACTCGCCCCCAAGATTTCGACCCGGCAACTCGTGATCGCTTTTTAGCTGGCGCTTTAATTCCCGCAGACTGGTATATTCAAGCTCAACGTTTCCGCCGTTGGTATCAAGGTTGTGTTGGAGAAATATTTAAGGAAGTAGATATTATTCTGGCTCCCACTACACCTTGTGTTGCGCCACTATTGGGGCAGGAAAAAATGACTATTGCTGGGGAAGAAGTGTTGGTGCGTCCAAATTTGGGTTTGTATACGCAACCTTTGTCTTTTATCGGTTTGCCAGTTTTGTCAGTACCCATCCGTCGTACTAATGGTTTACCTTTGGGGGTACAAATTATTGCTGCACCTTATAATGAAGCATTGATTTTACAGGTAGCAGCAGCGTTGGAGATGGAAGTGTTAGTGTGCGACTCGTTGGTTAGTCAAACTGCTGAAAAGCAGATATATCTAGCCTTCCATGGCTAATCTTAAAGGAGGTTAAATATTTGGCCATCGGAAAACTCTTATTTCCTTAGT
>NZ_JAAHGU010000245.1:0-5162 GCF_010692685.1 Okeania sp. SIO2F5
TCGGACTGGACTTGTTCGGTGACTATAAACCGCCGTAAGAACAAAGTGGTTATTATAAAGTCAAAAACTGCTTTTGTTTCTAAGGAAGTTCTGACCGTTTTTAATAAACATTAGAAGCATACACAGAAAGCTAATACATCTTTGTAGGTAAGTTACAGCATAAAAATTTATTTCTGAGCAGCAGTTTTTTCTACTATGGTTAATTTTCAGATTAAAGCAGATAGTGATATTCCTGCATCAAACCAATTATTTAATCAAATTCGGTTTGCCATAGCTTCCCGAAAGTTTTCTCCTGGCCATCGACTACCTAGTACCCGACAACTTGCGATGCAAACTGGTTTACATCGCAACACTATAAGTAAGGTATATCGTCAACTTGAAGATATTGGTCTTGTGGAAGCTCAAGCAGGTTCAGGTATTTATGTCAGAGCACAGGGAAATGAGAGGGGGCGAAAATTAAATTCTCCCATATATGAAAAGTATCCCTATGCCAGTCATATAGTCAAGGGTAGCTTGGATGAATTACTGTCCCAAGGTTGTAGTCTGAATGAAGCTAGAGAAATGTTTCTCACTGAGATTGACTGGCGACTGCGTTGTAGTGCCAGGGTATTAGTGACAGCTCCCTCTAATGATATTGGTATTGGACAGTTAATGGCTAAAGAGTTGGAACAAGCTCTTAATATTTCTGTCCAAGTAGTTCCTCTGGAAGAACTAGGTAGAGTTATAGATGAAGTATCTTCTGGAACGGTTGTCACAAGTCGATATTTCATTGGACGAGCTGAAAAAATAGCTGCTCCTCAATCTGTACGAGTGATTCCAATTGATATATATGATTATGCTCAAGAATCTAAATTGGTCAATAATTTATCTCAGGGAAGTTACTTTGGTATAGTTAGCCTTAGTTCTGGCCTACTAAAAGCTGCAGAAGTAATTATTCATAGTTTGCGTGGAAATGATGTAATTGTAATGACTGCGCAACAGGAAGAAACCCACAAAGTTGATGCTATGGTGCGGATGGCTAAAATAATTATTTGTGACAAATTTAGTGATGCTAAAGTTAAAGCTGCCGTACAAAAAAACAGAGCAGATATTATTCGCCCGCCACAAATTATCTGCTTTGAAAATTACATTGGTATAGAGTCAATTAATTTATTGAAACGAGAGTTGGGTTTGGTATAGTTTCTGCTAAATATTATGCAATATGAAGAACAATTAGATAAAATTAATATTAATTTATTCCCTATTTCCGATGTTTATGCTGCTATAACTTTATATGCTATTTTTATAGCAGTTTTCATTAACATAGAATACAGAGATTTTGGCTTAAAGGCAGAAGCCAGAGGGCAGAAGGCAGAAGCAATGCAAGTCTACCTTTGTGAAAACCGCTATAAAGATTGTGAGACCTAATAATTGCTGAATATAGGATTACTAAAAAATCTCTATAGCAATCCTTTCTAATTTGTAATATTTGAGTGACAGTCAAGAGCCATAATTTTAGAAGTTTTCAGTTTAAATTAACTACTATAAAAATTGTCACAACTAATTTAGGATTTCTATATCTATAATTTCTTCTTATTCCATTTTTATGTCAATCTTAGTTTCACACCTTAAAATAGAAAAACTATAGTTCAATAACAAAGAAATAAAAAAATTCAACTACAAATTATATTTTGATTTTATGGAACCAAGCATTAATTTAAAGCAAGCTATTGAGAAGCGTCGCTCTGCTCGTGCATTTAGTAAAAATTCAATTCCTAATGTAATCCTAGAAGAAATTTTACGTCTTGGTATGATGGCTCCCTCTGGTTTTAACTTACAACCTTGGCGTTTTATTGTGGTTAAAAAACAAGAGAATAAAGAACGACTTAAGGCTTGTGCTTTTAATCAACGCCAGGTAGGAGAAGCTCCAGTAGTTTTAATTTGTTGTGGCGATCGCCATGTATCTAAACCAGAATATATAGAATCTATAATTGAGTTGCGCAAAGAGCATGAAGCTATCAATGATACTTATGCAGATCATATGAAAAATTCAATCCCTAAAATGTTTGAAAGTCCTTCTTCTTTTGAGTCTATGGAAGCTTGGATAAATAGGCAAGTAATGTTAGCAGTAGCTCAAATTATGCTCATTTCTAGTAGTTTTGGGGTTGATAGTTGTCCTTTGGAAGGATTTATTACATCTCAAGTTAAAGCAGCATTTAATATTCCAGAGCAAGTAGATGTTTGCTGTCTATTAGCTATGGGTTATGCTGCTGAACCATTTAAAAAATATGGTGGACGTCTTTCTTTGAGTCAGGTCTGCTTTCAAGAAACCTATGGACAGAATTTTGTATGATCGACCAATTATACTAATTTGACTAAAAAATGTGACAAAACTGTTTTTATATGTAACAAGGATTTATAACAGATATTTATCCAAATGGTATTATTAGTAGTTTTATATTCAGGATTATTGATTTAATTACAAAATTAAAAAGCATAATTCCTAAAATAATTAATACAGCTAGCAAATTAAACAATCAAATTATTAACTAGAAAATGAAAACAGCAATCAGAAATATTAATACTCAGATATTAGAGGATAATTTACAAAAAAGCTGGCAATCTTTGAGAAATTTCAATGATGCTTGTAAAATTCAATGTGATTTAAAAGCTGGAACATTATTAGTGATTTGTGAACATCCAGCAAATTTAGTGATAGATCGAGAGAAAACAATTTCTGAGTTAAAAGGTATAGTTCAAAAACAACCACTAGAATCTATTGAGAAAGTAGGTATTTGTTTAAATGCGATTGGTCATATATATCCTTATGCTTATCATTCATTTTTTACAAAGAGTCGGCAAGAAGAGTCTACATTAACTTTTCTCCCAAGATGGGTAGATGGAGATATGGGCGATCGAGTAAAAATTACACCTGAATTTTTAGATTCTTTAGATAATCCATTTGATTTAAAAAATTTAGAACAGATATCTATTAGGTTAGAGTCTGAGCTAAATACTAATGTTGAGAAAGAGTATATTCCTGGAAAGAAAAGTCAAAACTCAGATATTAAAATTACTTCAAAATTACTGGATGATTTAGATAACCCTTTTGATGTGGAAGGATTAGATATATCTCTTAAAAAATCCAGAAGAACAGCAAAACATTCTCATAATGTAGGACAAACATCAACTGTTAACTTCAGTACTTTCTCTAAAGTAGAATTTCTCAGTGCCAGTTTAAGTTTGACAATTTTAATAGGCTGTTTTTATGCAATAACTCAACCCTGTGTGATTGGAAAATGTATGATTGTACCCACAGCAAAAGACTTAAATCAGCAATCATTAGAAACAATTAAAAATTCAAAAAACTCTTTGGCTCCAAAGCAAGCAAAAGAAAAGTTAGAAAAAGCAGTTCAAGATTTAGAAAAAATTCCATTTTGGTCAATACATTATCTAGAGTCACAACATTTAAAATCTACTTACAAAGCAGAAATTAAACATTTGGAAAATATTCAAAAAGCTTTAGCAAAAGGTCAAGAAGCAGCTCAAAATAGTAAAACTTTGCCACTAAAAGTAGAAGATTGGATAGAAACTCAATCACTTTGGCAAAATGCAATTGTCTTACTAGAAAAAGTACCAGGAGATAGTAGTGCTTATCCTTTTGCCAAGAATAAACTACAGCAATATCGTAAATATTTAGTAGCGATTAAAGGTAGATTAACAACAGAAGAAGTGGCAGATCGAAAACTAATTGCTGCTAAAAAATCAGCTCAGTTAGCAAATACTAGAGAAGTAGTAGCTCAGTTTCCTGAAAGCTGGAAAAGTGTATATTCAAGTTGGGAAGATGCCTTGGATAAAATATCTTCTGTTCCACCACAAACAACTGCCTATTTAGAAGCTAAAAATTTACTCCCTCAGTATGAACAAAAACTTCAGTTAGCTGAGGAACGTAGAATTATAGAACAAATTGGTGAAGAGTATTATGATCAAGCTATTAGTTATGCGAAACAAGCTGAAGTTTTTGAGACAAAAGATAATTGGCAAGATGCTGTGAAATATTGGCAAAATGCTCTAAATTCTGCTGAAGAAGTACCTACTACTTCTAGTTATTTTGCTAAAGCAAAACCTCTCATTAAATCTTATGATACTATTCTGAAGATAGCACAAGCTAACCAGAGATTTTTGGATACTATAGCTAAAGCTGGTCAAGATTTAAGTAAAACTTGTAAAGGGACACCGAAAATTTGCGAATATAGTATTACGAAGGATTTAATTACTGTACGTTTAACTTCTGACTATGTGGATAAAATTAAGAAAACAGCTCAGGATTTAAAAAATAATAAAGATCAAAAGAGTTTGACTCAACTAGAAAAACATTTGAAAACTTTACAGATAGCTTTGAAGGCTATTAGTAATAATGCCAAGATTCCTTTAGAGGTTTATAACCCACAAGGTTTAAAAGTTGCTGCTCATATTCCTAATAGTTGAAGTGAGGGAGTGAGGGAGTAGGGGAGTAAGGGAGTAGGGGAGCAGGGGAGCAGGGGAGTGTTGGTAATTAACATCATACTTTTAGAGCGAGAATTTAGTGAAGATAAAAGTCTTAAATATCAGAAAACTGCTACTTTTTGAAAGTCGAAACATGGTACTCTATTTTAGAAGCGATCGCTCAATTGGATAACTTTTCTAATTTTCTCTTTTCATTATGATAATTTCTCACAAATATAAATTTATTTTCCTGAAAACAATCAAGACTTCTGGTACATCAATTGAAATTTATTTATCTAGATTTTGTGGTGACGATGATGTAATTACTCCTATATCTTTGTAAGATGAAGCTATCAGAAAACTTCTTGGAAAAAGACAACAAAATTATTTAGATTTTGATGCTCAGGGAAATGAATACAAAAAGTATTTCAATCATATTACTGCTAAAGAGATTAAAAATGTAATAAAATCTTCGATTTGGGATAGCTACTACAAGTTTTGTTTTGAAAGAAACCCTTTTGAGAGAGCTATATCTTGGTACTATTTTAGCTGTCGAAACAAATCTATTAAATTTATAGCAATGAGCGCTGGCATCTTTACATATTACATAAATATTGATAATGTAACATAAAAGTAACTGTATGAGCTGTATTTTTCATAAATTAGGCGATCGCTAAAGGTTAAAGTTTTAAGGATGC
>NZ_JAAHGU010000246.1:0-5111 GCF_010692685.1 Okeania sp. SIO2F5
CAGATGTATCTGTGGAGGAGAGTACTGCAAAAAGATCACAGACAGAGATGAAGAAATCTCCAGATGTATCTGTGGAGGAGAGTACTGCAAAAAGATCACAGACAGAGATGAAGAAATCTCCAGATGTGTCTGTGGAGGAGAGTACTGCAAAAAGATCACAGACAGAGATGAAGAAATCTCCAGAAACATCAGACATCTCCGATAATTCAAACTCCGTTGTGAAAAGTTTGTTAAATCGTTATTTACGGAGAGATACATCAGTAGATAATGCTTTACAACAGAGACAAAAAAATGATGCGGAGATGAACAAAGTTCCAGAAGCATCTGTGGATGAAACAACAGTGCCAACACCACAGACTGAGTTAACTCCAGAAGCATCTGTGGAGGAAACAACGGTGCAAACACCACAGACTGAGTTAGCTCCGGAAGCATCTGTGGAGGAAACAACGGTGCAAACACCACAGACTGATGTGGAAAAGGAGAAATCTCAAGAAGCAATTTTGAAGGATGTTTTGCCCTTGACATCAAAAAATGATGTTTCTAATTTTAAAGATAGTGATGCTCGCTACAAGCAAAAACAAATTCAACCTCAAGAAAAAGATCCTCAAGAAACCATCGCTAATTTAACTGAAGCACTTCAACTTAAGCAAAATGAAGCCGATATTTACTGCCAGCGAGGTAAAACACATTCTCAAATAGGAAATTATCAGGAGGCGATCGCTGATTTTACTGAAGCACTCACATTGAATATCGATCCAGATAAAACTTATACCTGTTATAATGAAAGAGGTGTTGCCTATTCACATTTAAAAGATTATCAGAAGGCACTTGCTGATTTTACTGTTGCGATTAAAATCGATCCTAGGGATCCTAACGCTTGTCACAACCGAGGAAATCTTCACTCTGTCATGGGAAATTATCAGGAGGCGATCGCTGATTTTACTACAGTTATCAAATCTCATTCCAAAGATGCTGATGCCTATAATAATCGAGGTATTTGTCTTTATGAAATGAAGGATTTTAATGGAGCGATTTCTGATTTTACTGAGGCAATTAAGATTAATCAGAATTATGCAGATGCTTATATTAATCGAGGCATTTCTAATTATCAAATAGGAGATTATCAGCAGGCAATAGATGATTATACAGAAGCAATTAAACTGGAACCAAAATATGCTAAAACTTATAATTCCCTTGAGCAAAAATTAAATAGTTATTTACAGAGAGGTGTATCAGTAGAGGAGACTTTATCACAGACATCAGATAATGAGATGGAAACATCTCCAGAAGCAGTTTTGAAGGATGTTTGGCCCCTTGCGCCAAAGAGTGATGCTCGCTACAAGCAAAAAGAAATTCTGCCTCAAGAAAAAGATCCTCAAGAAACCATCGCTAATTTAACTGAAGCACTTCGACTGAATCCAGCCGATATTTACTACCAGAGAGGTAAAACACAGTCTCAAATAGGAAATTATCAGGAGGCGATCGCTGATTTTACTGAAGCACTCACATTTAATCTCGATCCCTATCAAATTTATACCTGTTATAATGAAAGAGGTGTTGCCTATTCACATTTAGAAGATTATCAGAAGGCACTTGCTGATTTTACTACTGCGATTAAAATCGATCCTAGCGATCCTAACGCTTGCCACAACCGAGGAAGTCTTCACTCTGTCATGGGAAATTATCAGGAGGCGATCGCTGATTTTACTACAGTTATCAAATCTCATCCCAAAGATGCTGATGCCTATAATAATCGAGGTATTTGTCTTTATGAAATGAAGGATTTTTATGGGGCGATCGCTGATTTTACTGAGGCAATTAAGATTAATCCGGATTATGCAGATGCTTATAATAATCGAGGCATTTCTAATTATGAAATAGCGGATTATCAGCAGGCAATAGATGATTATACAGAAGCAATTAAGCTGGAACCAAAAGATGCTAAAACTTATTATAATCGTGGTATACTTCGTTACTTTACCAAAAAATATCAAGAGGCAATAGATGACTTTGAAAAAGCGGCCGTTCTTTATCAACAACAAGGAAAAACTGAGGATTATCAGGAAGTGATGAAAATGATTAGAAAGCTAAATAAGTAATGATTTTTTTTTGAAAACGTCAAGATTCAGGTATGGAATTTGGGCATAAAAGAAGGAAATAATAAGTCACAATTACAGGCGATCGTTATTATGGATAGCTCAAATAAATCAATGACGGAGTACCTTTGGCAACGAGAAGTTTTTCAAAGTTGGTAAGCTTTCTGGGTGTTGGAGTACCTCCATTGACTTTCCATTGAGCGATCGCCAGTCGGAGCGTTAGCAAAGTGCCTGTGGAAAAGGAGCGCTCTGACTTAAATCTTTCAGTTAAAATTCAATCATTGAAGACAAAATTAACTTATAAAAAGGTAAATTTTTCCAAATAACTAATGTCAATATTTTCATCGTTTCAAAAGACAAAAAGGTATAAATGCACAGAGGTTAAATGTATGGATAGAACTGACTAACTAACCTCATAGATTGACTATTTTATATTAGTGGCCATATAAATTTTTTTTCTGGGTAATTATGAATAATTATTACTTACCACTTCTCATCAAGATGTTATACAAATTACCATGGAAGTAAAAGTTAGCAATTTCCCGTCAATAAAATGAAATCAATTTATTTATTAATTTCAACTTTTTTGATGGTCGCTTCTGATTGCCTGCCCATAATTATTCAGAAAGACAACTTCAGAAACAAACACCACTATAATCAAGTTGAAATCATCAATTATCAAAATCAACAATCAACTTTACCTATTTCATTTTCCGGACAAAAGAAAACTTACTTGATAGCTCAAACACAAGAAAATAATCCACCAGAAGATCGAAAACAGAAAGAACAACCAGAATATCAAAAAGTGATGGTAATCGCTCTGTTTGCCTCATTTCTATTTTTGTTTGTGATTTCTGGTTTAATTGCTTTGGGAGGAATTACAGAAAAAATTAAAGTAAAGGATAAATTTCTCGGTCCTTTATTTATTGCAGTTTTAATAGAAGGATTATGTCCGGCAGTATTAGCATTTGGGAGGCCGGAAATTATTTTTCCCGATCATATAATTCAGGACTTAAAGAATGAAATAAAGAATTTAACAGAGGAAAACAATAATTTGGCTGAAATCAAGAAATGCCAAGACAAAGAATCTGAGCTGGAGACAAAAGATGGAGAGATTCAACAACTAAACAACAAAATTGGTAGCCAAGACAAAGAAATTATTACTTTGAAAGCTCAAATTGCAGGTTGTGTAAAAATAGATAAAAGCTTTTTTGGTAAAATAGCTAAAATAGATGATTATGCTAGAAGCCTTCCTCCGGATAGAACATTTGACCCAATGTATACATACGACCCAATTCTTAGCAATCAAACAAAGGAAATAGAGACCAGAAAAGAATACTGTCAAACTATCCAAGAGCTTTTAAAAGTTATTGGTCAACTAGAAAAAAACAGATATCCTAATAATAACTGTAGAGAAACTGCAAGACAATTAGCAGAATATCAAAGTCAAAAAGGTGTTAAAGAACCATTCGATGAACTTTACGACCCAAACAAAACAACAACTTATTTAATTATTGATTATCTGGAAATAAAAGGATTAATTGACAAATAAATTAAGATGTCAAAAAATATCCTGTTTCTCATCAAATTAAATTAGGATATAGAAAACAACAACTAATCATTTCTATCTCCTAAAAAAAAATGCAATTTAACACTTTTGTTTCATCCATTAAAGATTTAAAAAGGTGCGTCAACGCCCCTAACTTGCAAGAAATTTTACTACAACCTACCCTACTTGCCAGACAGGGGCAACTCTCACAACAACAGGTACAGTCTTTAGCAGCAACAGCAGTAGAATTTGGTTTGCGTCCGGTGTTGGTGTGGGATATTCTGATGCCAGAACAAGTTATGAATAGGATTTGCGAACAACTGACTCACTGGGATTTGAACAAGTTTGAGGCAGTTAGAGTTTGCGATCCAGGTGCTGCCTGGTGGTTGAAAATTCATTATCCAACTATAGCGCTACAATTTGTTGTGGAAACAGGTAATCACAACTTGGAAGCATTAAGGGGTTGGTGTGAGATTTTTTCTGATTCCTTGGAACGTTTAATACTATCCATTGAACTGCCAGAACAAAAACTAATTGAATATTGCCAAACTCTTCCTATCGGTTGCGAAGTTTTGGGAGTGGGGCAAATTTTGTTGTTTTATTCGCCACGTTCCCTACTATCTCCACATTTATTAGACTCTGAGTCTCAGCAAAAAGTACGTTTGCAAACTACAGTGTCATCGGAAGATAGCAATAACCGATCTTTCCCTACTTTGGAAACGGTACATGGTACGTTTATGTTTTTGGATAAAGACCAGTTTATTCTGGATAAACTCGATCGCTTACAGGAAGCTGGTTTACATACTGTCTGTTTGGACTTGCGACATTTGGGGAAAGATGCTGATGTGGCAGTAGATATTGAGCAAATTTGTAGTCAGATTTTAACTGACCCCATTTCTTTGCGCAAAAATTGGCCAAGACCAACGCGGTCGCCTTTTTTTAATGCTAACCGCACTACTTCTATATTTTCTCGGATGAAGTCTAAGCATAAGTTAATTCAGTATCGACAAGAAGTTGGTTTAGCGGAGGTTTTAGCAGGAGAGAGTGGAAATTATGTTGTGTTTCACTCTTTGCGACCTTTTGCTGTTTCTCAAGTGGAGAAAATAATTGTACCTACTGGGGAAGAAATAGAGATTCCAGAAGAGATAGTATTTCGTAACTTAAATGGTCAGGTAATTGAGTCATGCGATCGCGAACAAATTCTCATTACAGACTGGATCAAAAAAGCAATGCCAGGTTCATTATTGTTGGGAAAAAATGGGGAGTAGGGGAGTAGCGGAGTGGGGGAGAGTGGAGCATTTTTTTACTTTTTTCCCCTATCCTATTTCTGAATTTCTTGAGGACTGAGGACTGAGGACTGAGGACTGACTGCTGATGCCAAAAGCACATACCGCCTACAAAGATACTATAGCAGTCGCCAATATAGTTAGGACATCGAGTAATTATGATGATTTACAGCGCTTTTC
>NZ_JAAHGU010000247.1:0-5090 GCF_010692685.1 Okeania sp. SIO2F5
TAGACAATCATCCAATATTCAATTTAATGTATATTTTTATATTTAATGGTTGTACGTTATTTTTTGTCGGCCTATTTTTACATTTTATCAACTAATTTTTTCTTATAGGGGGCGATTGCCAAAACTTATCAAACAAAATAATATTTCGCAAAAGCTTTTTTCAAAAAACATTTGCGAAATATTATAAATTATTATTTCATTCATTTTTTAAAAAATGAATGAAATAATATTCAAAAACAAAAACCAAAAAATGATTTGTGAAATAATATTCAAAAACAAAAACCAAAAAATGATTTCCCAATTAATAATCGAAAAATCAAAATTAAAAAATGAATGAAATAATTTTCAAAAACGAAAAATTAAAAAATGATTTCCCAAGTAATAATCGAAAAATCAAAATTAAAAAACGATTTTTCGATTGATAATTATTTTAAATATTAAAACAAAAATAATTTAAGAAAACTAATCGTAAATTATTATGAGAGTCAACTTTAACGATATATGAAAAATTTTTGTGTTGTAAAATTTTCGGCCTTATAAAATTCAGTCTTATTTTCCTATTGTTAAAGGAACCATATATCTGATATATGGTTCCTTTAATTAAAGTGAAGCTTCCTAATTCTTCACATATCCCCTCTAACCTTGATAGGTTTACTATTCAATTATACCACAACCACTTGATGATGCTTACAATATTCATCGAATAAATTATGAACTCTTAAAGCAAACTTTTCCATCTCGTAATCGATATCTTCAAAAGTAGCAATATAAAAAGACCACAACATTAATGTATCTGTATTTGTATTTGTTGTATGTTTATCTTTACATTCATCGCTATAAGGTATGATGTATTCGGCAGGAATATAAATTAATTTTTCTGGTGTTTGATAAAGTTCTATTACTTCGTTATTATTCTGTATAGTAACCTTTTTCGACCATTTTAAATCAAAACACTCGACTACAGAAACATCTTTTTTAAACTCATCTGCCTTATCATAAATAAAACTTAGAAAAGATGAGTCGTTAAACAACAATAACGCTACTTCTAATCCTTCAGTGTCGATATATTCTGGTAATTCTTTGATAGATTTTATAAAATCTATTTTTCGTATAACAATAAATGGTTCGATTTCAGAAGTTTTAATAAAAACTTTCAACTGGCTATCTAATCTTAGTGTAATTTTATAGCCTTTAAACTCTATCTCTCTTGTTAGCATAATCATAATTAACTTTACTTACATTACTATTCTAACAGGAAACTTTAAAAACCGGAAAAATTTTCAGAAATATTTTTTCCTATATTCGATATATAGGTTCCCCCCTGAACAAGAGGTAAATTTTCTTAGTTGATACCAAAACTAGATAAGTAATCAACTGCACCTGATAGACAATCACAAAGGTCGTTTGTGCCTGGTTTTGGAGTTCCGTCAAAGTCAGAAACCCATTCGATAAATTCTTGATTCCATGGCGCTTTAAGAATTTTTAATTTTCCAGTTTTTAGCATTTGTCCTACTGGAAAAAGTCTTATATGTTTTTTCATTTTTGGTTGATAACTATCAATTGCGTAACCTGATAAATGTTGGTTGACCATCATTTCAATAAAAAATTCACCTGAGCTTCCTGGTTCTTTTTCTAGTACGTTAGTAGTGTTGTTTCCGTCTAAAGCTACAATATTTTTAACTAATTCAATTGTATCTAAAGGTCTTTGTTTATCTAATGTATAACTCGTAATAATTAATTCGTGTTGTTCAGGGGCGAATCCTATTTTTACACTAGCTGTGTAGTATGAGTTCGCAGCGATAGAGCTTGCAAAATCCCAATATCTGATATACAAACTAATTCTATGAATAATATCTGGTTCAACAACTTGAAAATTCTGTTGTAGAATAATTCTTTTTCCTTTAGCTTCATCAGAAGGAATACAAAAAAGCTCTTCGTTAGCACTTTCTCCATAAAAAGCTACTTGTTCTTCTAGCCATTGTTTTTCGTATTCTTCTGTCCAATCTGTATTAGTTTTTTCACAGATTTTTTTAACTAATCCTTGTTCTATCGCTTTATCAATCGGTAAAAAATGATAACTATATGGTAAATCTCCTTTTCTTACTGCAGTGCATAACTTATTAAATTCATTTCCTGTTCCGTTATGTGTAGAAGCTAATAATACTTGGCCTCCCCAAACTAGTAATCCCATAACTGCTTTTAATTTTTCCTTTAAATTATCCTTAAATGCAATTTCATCTAGGATAACTTTAGTTTTATGTCCTGTAATACCTCTAAAGTTTGTTTCGTCTGACGTTAATGCAGTAATTTTACAAAGATTGTTAAATTTAATAGTATTTGCTGTCATGTCTAATCTAGCTACGATAGGAGGAAATCCGTATTTTGCAATAGATTCATTTATTAGCCTTACATATTTAGTTACAATTGTAATGTATAATTTACCACTTCTGTCGTTATAAGAGTTGTAGTAAACGTTATATCCTTGTAATGCTGACAAGATTGCATATAATGCCATCGTCCAGCTAAAACCAATTTGTCTACCTTTATCTATTAATAAAACTTTGTTCGGGTCAATCAGAAATTGTAATTGATATGGCAACAATATTTTTGAATAAGTAATGCTTAAATATTTAGCCACCATCATGTTATTTTCATGTGTTAATCCTGTGTTATTTTGAATACTTTTATTAGAGTTAGTTCTGATTGTTGTTAGTGCAGTAGATAATTTTCTAGCCATAATTTTGTTTGTAAGTGTTATAATAATATTGTATCAAAGAATAGTTAGAGATGTATTTATGATTGATAAATTGAAAGCTTTAGTGGTGACACAAAGCGAATTAATAGAAGAGTTGTTACTAGAACTCAAAGAATGTGAAATTGCTTTATCGCCTTTACGCAAAACTACACCTAAAACTTGGCATAAATTGAGTGATTTTATGGATTATTATAGAATACCCGATTTTGAAACAATGGAATCTGAATTTGCTGCTAATAACGAATTATCTCAAATGGCGAGAGACCATCACATCGAATTGCCTACTGATTTACCTTTTTATCCTACATTCTTGCTCAAAAAATATTTTAACAAAAGATAATTATCCTCTTGTTCAGGGGGAGAAGGAATGTATATATCTGATATATACATTCCTTTTTATTGCTTATTTCTTAATTATTTCGTGAATCCATAAATTACTAACATTTTCTTCATTGAAATTATTTGATTGATATAGTTGTTGTGCTTCAGAAAAACTATAAGCTGAACAAATTGCAGCTAAAGTCCTTCTTTGAAAAACAACATTTTCTCCTTCTGTCGAAAAATATCTCCAGGTTTGTAACTCTAAATTTCCCCAAGGGTCGTTAACATAATAATATTTATCTTCTTGTCCTCTAATCACGTTTATGTGTCCTGATTGAGTATAATAACCATGGATAATCACAGGATGATTTAGTGATAGAGCTAAATCGATGTCATCTAAGCTTGCTTCGGTGTTAACTAAATCTATACATCCGTAATCTTCACAAACTTGTGCTATTCCGTATACTGAAGTTATTTGTATTCCATTATTTAGTGCATAATCTGTTAATTCATCTTCAAATTGTTCAGTGTTAGTTTTTTGAGGTATATCGTAGAATTTTAAACACATAGCCAAGCTTGTCATATTGCAAGTGCTGCTAGGCATTATTTGATTATCTCTTTGACTTAGATAAGGAACGGGGAGTCGTATAGCGTTACTCATAATTTAATCACAAAAATATCTGATACACTTTAATTGTATATCAGATATATTGTTTTTATTGGATAGTGAAATTAATAGTTATATTTGTTTACTTTCGGAATCCCCCAACCTGTTAATCTACTGAACAATCCGTATTTTTGCATGATGTATTCATTAGCTTCTGTGTCCCCTTCATTTGCTGCTTCAAATGCGTTATTATCGTTAATTATTTGTTGTTGGTTCTGAAACCATTCTTTATCTTCTTCGCTAGCAAATCCGGTTTTATTGCTTTTATCGGCTCCTAGCCATTTAAGTTTTTCATCGTAACTATCCCATTGAGGCATTTCTATTTCTCCTGTTAGTTAGTTCTTTCAACTGATAATTTTGGGTCAAAACCTTTTGGATATCGTTTTAATAGTTTTTCGGTTAGAGTTGCACCTACATTGTTAAATTCAAACAAACCAGAAAGATTTTCGAGTACACCTTGATAGCCTTTTACATATTGAAGGTCTCCTGATAGTAAATCTTCAATCTTTCCTCTTTCTGGGTAATCTCTGGTAAATTTTTTAACTTGCTCAGAGAATTTTAGTCCTTTTCTGAGAGCTGCATATAAAGCTCCTCTTAAACAATTATAAACAATTTCTTCGTCGTCGTCATCTTCGTCCTCGTCCAAATCACCGGATTCTAGTATCATTAGTAGGACTTCTGTTACACTTCTAGAAGGTATATGTAATTCCTGGATAGTTGAACGATGTAATAGTAAATCTAATGCTACGCTATACCAACAAATATCCGATATTTCTTCATGAAGTTTTTCTAGATTCCATTCCTCTAAAGCTTCTATGGCTTCGCCGCATTCACCTAACAACCCTAATGTCCATATGTTTAGCCATTTGAGAAAATGTGAATCAGATTTTTTACTCTCATCGAAACCATATTTTCCGGTAAACTTTACAATGTCTGCTGTATCTTTGTACATTTGAGATTTGATTTCAGTCATACAAACATAACCTTTTATTGACTATATTATTATAGTAACACATAAATAAAAATTTTAATCTCTCTTGTTCAGGGGGATTAAAATTTTTATATATCAGATATCTTAACTTTGAATCCAATTAGTTAAAGCCACTTCAGTTTTCTCTGTTTTAATGAACTGAATATATTGATACAACAATCTTTCAAAATCATGTTCATACTTGAAATTACTATTGAGCTGTAACACTTTATCAATATGTTTCTCTTTATTCCAGCAATTGGTAATAAATGTCTGTTTGTGGGCGATTGACGTGATAATAGAATTTTGATTGGCAAACATCAGATTATTAAAATATTGCTCAATTCTTTCTAGCAACACCTGATATTTAATTTTTG
>NZ_JAAHGU010000248.1:0-5065 GCF_010692685.1 Okeania sp. SIO2F5
TTATCTCTCCCCAAATCTTCCCTCTTAACCTTTTCTCTCTTACCTTCTGTCTCCTGTCTCCAGTATAGCTGTCTCCTAGTCAAAAAAACTTGATATTTATATGAAGATACGGTTAGGGGTTCTATAGGGTATGGTGCGTTACGCTACCGCTAACACACCCTACTAGACTGTTTCATCTAAAATAGTGCATTAGAATACTCAGCCAAAAGTTACTATTGGACTGACAAGCGATTGCTCTTCAACAGACAGCCAAAAACAGGCGATTGCTCTTCAACAGACAGCTCCCACACCTCCCATGCTCCCCACACCCAGGTGATTATTAAACCTGAAACTGTTTCAAATCTCCCGGCGCAACTGTACCATATTCTGTCATAATTCCTGCAATTAATTCCGCAGGGGTAACATCAAATGCTGGATTATAAAATTCTACTCCTTGCGGACAAATGCGTGTTTCTCCTACTTGATATATTTCCACCGCATCTCTCTCTTCAATTGGTATTTGACTACCATCAGATATTTTGAAGTCTATTGTTGATAAAGGTGCTGCCACAAAAAAGGGAATATTATGTGCTTTGGCAACAATAGCTAAACTATAAGTACCAATTTTATTAGCAGTATCTCCGTTAGCAGCAATTCTATCAGCTCCAACTACTACAGCATGAATTAAACCTTGTTTCATACAATGAGCAGCCATATTATCGCTTATTAAAGTAACAGGAATACCTTCTTGTACGCATTCCCAAGTCGTGAGTTTTGCACCTTGGAGACGAGGACGAGTTTCATCCGCATAGACTTTCCCTAGTCTACCCCCTCGCCACGCTGAACTAAAGACATTTAAGACTGCAGTACCCGCCAAAGCACCAGCATTACAGTGAGTTAAAATGTTTAATTTTTCTGGAGAAGTTGGTAAAACTTCAAATCCGCGATCGCCAATATTTTTACAAGTTTGTAAATTTTCTGCTTGAATATTTTTAGCAGTTTCTAATAAAGCCGTTTGAATTTCTTCTACAGACCCAGTGGTATTATTTACTACTTTCAACATCCGTTCAATTGCCCAAAATAAATTAACAGCAGTTGGGCGAGTTTTTCGTAACATTACAGCCACTTCTTCTAACTGTTTTAAGAACTCATTTCTATCAGTTATAGAAATTTCTTTCGCCCCTAAATACATTCCATAAGCTGCTGATACACCAATAGCTGGTGCCCCACGAACTATCATTGTTTTAATAGCTCTTGCCATCTCTGTAGAATTATTAATTTCTACAGTTTTATATTCTCCTGGTAAACAAGTTTGGTCGATTAATACAACACGGTCATTTTGCCAGATAATAGGATTAACTTCTGTATTTTTAGACATCATAATTTTTCCCCATGTATCATAGATAATATCCAATTCAGATAAATAGTAGGTTGGGTTAAGCGACAGCGCCACCCAACAATTATAGTAATTTTAAATAGACATCTCCAATAATAAAAAATAAAATTAATTATCCCACAGAAATTATCAATTCTTTACCCCTACTACTCCTTACCGAAAATAGTGGTTTAAAGCCTCCCCTTTGAAGGGCATAATAAAGAAAAATTTTCCTTTGAGTCAATCCTATCCGTTTTAAAGGAGAGGTAATTATTAATTATTAATTATTAATTGTTGAATCCCTATTTTGGAGGAGATGTCTAATTCTTCCTGCCAAAATAATCAGTTAATAACTCATAGCTGATAGCTGATAGCTGACCGCTGAATGCTTGCATTTGTTGCCAACCTAACTTAATTTTACGTTGTAAATATTTACCCAATCCTTTATACAACTTTTGAAAATTGTATGCAAATAAAATATTCATCATATCCTCTACTGTCAAAGATTTTAAATAATTCACTCCTTTATCAATCAACTCATCACTATCTTGCATATATCTTCTGCGCCCCATTTGTTCAGAAATGTTCCATTTAATAGCATATCGTCTCTGCATTTCTCTTTGGTAGGAACGAAAACTAGATAAGCGTTTGTCGAGATATTTTTCTATATACTTACTAGCAATTTCTGCATTATCCATACCATGTCTAATTCCTTCCCCACCCAACATATTAATAGTAGAAACAGCATCACCAATAGCAATAATATTATCTTGGTAATAAATATCCTTTAATCCCACAGAATATCTAACAGTTGAACCATGAGAATCAATTAATTCATACTCCTCAAGCTTCATATAATCTTTAATCAATAATTCTAGATACCATCTCATAGATTTTGTTTCAACTATTTGTTGATGTTCTAAATTAAACCGCGCCACACCTATTTTTAATCTGTGCTTTTCTACTTCCATGGGAAAAATCCAAGAATAACCCTTTGGCATCCATTTATGCCCTAAGAAAAAAATCAGATCCTTAGCATATTTCTCATATTCTCTTCCTTCAACTTCTATTAAATATTCAATTCCCGCAGCCGTTAAAAATTGAGGTTGCCCACTTTTTTTGTCATACATTACTGCTCTTGCTGGTCCTGTTGCATCAACCAAAACTTCTGTACTAACAGTAAATTTTTTACCTCCGAAACGCCTTATTTCTACAACAATTTTTCCCTCTTCTTCAAAATGTCTAATGTAGCGGCAACCCATCCAAACTTTACCGCCATAACTTTCCACTTCTCCTGCCAAAAATTCTCTCAGTTTGGCAAAATTTAAAACTGCTCCTAATATTTTTGGTGATGCCCAGGTATGATTAATATTAGTTGTAACAATACTAATTTTCTGCCAATAACTACCAACTACTGTTTCTGGTAAGTCAAATTTATCGAGAGTTTCTTGAGGAGTTGCAGCACTAGAAAAGTCATTTTTATTAAATGTTTCGTGTTGTTCAACTAATAAAACTTTGCGTCCCAATTTTGCCAAACTTCTAGCACATTGACAACCTGCTGGACCTGCTCCAATAACTACTACATTAAAATCATTTCTATTGTTCATAATTTCTGATACTAAATACGGTTTAGTAAGATATCTGGTAGTCCTGTAGATGTAGCGATATTTATAATTAAATTACTTTCACTGCCAGAAAAAAACTACAAACATCACTACTTGTCAGCTACTACCAATATAAAAAACCGCTCATTGAATTACGGAATAGTTAAGGTTTAAAGCCTCTCCTTTAAAGGATAAACAAGCGGTCGAGGGATGGCGAGGTCTCCTCGCCATATCCAATCGACCAAGAGAGAAAAAATTTTCCTTTTATTTAATCCTATCCGTTTTAGAGATAGGTAATTATCCATTATCCATTATCCATTATTGAACCGTGACAGTCACATCCTTGATGACCACAGCCACTGGAACCATCTTGATGATTATTGGCACAGACTTCAGAACAGTAGTATTTACCATCTTTCTGAACGGCTGTTTCAGTGGATACTACACAAAGACAGGGTTCACAAGCACATTTCATTCCGACTACAGTTGTCATCATTTCTTCTTCCTTATTACTCTTATTCTTTAGTTTCAGCTTAACTAATTTTTATAGAATTGGAAGTCAAGTTTACATTTTTTAACAGTAAAAAATAAGAATGATTATTATTATTATTTTGAATAAAAAAAGAAGATATAAAAATTATAATTATTCTCAAATTTGACTCAACATTAACGATTGAAAAAATTAGGATAAATTCAAACCAATGGAAACTATACAGAACTTACACATGACCACTAAACATAGTAGGGGTTAACAGCCGTTAACCCCTCTCTACTTATAAAAATTTTAATAGATGTACCCAGACAAAAATACAGTAGTATTTAGCACATGACTCTAGCACTCGCAGGGGTCTTGCCCACAATCATAATAAGTATCTAAAACCGCTTGAACCAGTGAATTAGAGCTGTTTAAGTTAAACAGGTTTGTTCGGGAACGGCGATTAACAGCAGTCTCACTGTGAGAAGGGTTAGATTCTAAGGATCTATCCATCATATATTTTCCTTGAATTTTAGGTTTTACAAAGTAAACAACAGAACCTTAAGATTTGCAAGCTCAGTAGTTTTACCCAAATTCCCAAAAATAATGCTATGCTTCATTAAAACTTCAGTCTTTAAAGCTCGTGGAGTCCGATGCAGTGGCAGGGCTACGAAACGAGAGAGCTTACACGATAGAGTCAGCTTAGTGTGGGAGTATGTCACTATAACTCAGTGAAAAGCCAAGTTAAGATTTACATGGAGAGTAATCATTATGACTAACCAAGTAAACAAGAGAAATGCTGTAAACTTTTTGAAAAGTTTAGCCACCGCTATTATTTTAGCTCCTATTTTCATGGAGAATAACTCAGCTAAAGCAGTAACTATTGATTTTGAAAGTGGTTCACCTTCTGATGTGTTATATGTTATATATCCAACAGCTAGGACTACCACCAAACAACTTGATTTTAGGGGAATTTGTGCCAACCATTCAAGCATTATCTGATGGCAATAATGTCTTGCGTTTGAGTGATGATCTAACAGCAGCAGAAGGTGGAGCTTTTACTACGACTCTTTTGTATCCTAATATAATTGCTGAAAATTTCATGGTTTCTGCCCTGCTAAATCCGGCAGGGCTTGAGGATGGCGATGAAGGTACGAACGATAGAATTTTATTATATGCTAGGGTAAACCCTGAGAATTCAGACGCATACATATTTGGAATTGACTTTGAGGCCAATCAAATATTCTTACGAGAAGTAATTGGGGGTAACATCGAGGATATTTTTGTGGAGGAAACTGTTGAACTCGATCAGAACTTACCCTATTTTGCTAAGTTTACAGTCATTGGCAATCAACTGACGGGACGTTTATTTGAGGAGACTGGCACTCAGCAGTTGTCTAAAGTATCATTTTTTGACACTGAAAATCCTTTCTCGGCAGGAATTACAGGGATTGCTACAGATATTAGCGACTCTATAGAACCCTGATGGTATCTTTTTTTTCAATAATCAGGCGATCGCCAATCTCTTAAGCAGCAGTCTCACAAAACAAAGATTGACCTTGGCTGTGGCATTTTCTAAGGTTCTTTTCCTGCGGAATGCTGCGCAAACAAAATTTTTGGCCAAGCTTTTGC
>NZ_JAAHGU010000249.1:0-5021 GCF_010692685.1 Okeania sp. SIO2F5
ACGCATCCTTAAAACTTTAACCTTTAGCGATCGCCTAATTTATGAAAAATACAGCTCATACAGTTACTTTTATGTTACATTATCAATATTTATGTAATATGTAAAGATGCCAGCGCTCATTGCTATACTATTCAACCACCTCAGAATCGAGCTCAAAAAGAACCGCTAGCTCCCTTGAGGTGACAAGCAATTTTAGTGAAAGAAGTTGACCCACCAACAGAAATTGAACCGATTAGTTGGTTACTTCTGACCACATTCAAGATTACCAGTATTGAAGATGTAAACAAGTATGTTCAATGGTACAGTCATCGTTGGTTAATTGAACGTTATCATGATGTTTCAAAAAGTGGTTGTGCCATGGAGAAATTACAATTAGAGACAGCACAAAGATTAGAGATGGCTTTGGCTACCTATAGTATTGTTGCTTGGCGTTTGTTGTGGTTAACTTATGGAGCTGGTTGTTCTCCAACGAGCAGTTGTGAACAAGTTTTAAAACCATCAGAGTGGCAGGTTTTGTCTGCAACCATACACCACCAACTTGATCCTGATTCAGCACCACCAACTTTGGCTGAAGTTGTGAATTGGATTGCTCAATTGGGCGGATTTTTAGGTCGAAAAGGTGATGGTTCTCCTGGTGTTAAAGTTCTCTGGGGTGGACTCTCGCCATTGCATGATCTTGTTAAGGGCTGGGTTGTTTGTCAGTCTCTTGTGGTTAATTCAACGTGAGTTCAAAAGAATTTTCATCGCCGAACTTCAGACTCAGCCAACTTTCAGCTTGCTCCCTTAACATGACCTCAACATCTAATCATCAACAAGCAGAAGTTAATGACAATTGTCGGAGAGTCAGTTTGGCGATCGCCCTGACAAAATAGCTGATTTTCAGTCAGCTTTGTAGTTGATGTTACCTCAAAATCTAATTATCAACAAGCAGAGCTTAATGGCGATTTTTGGAGAGTCAGTTTGGCGACCCCTACTCCATACATAAATGCTTTTTTTTGTCAAACCTGATGTTAAGAAAGATGTGAGTAATGGATAGCTTTAAAAAGGGAGGCGCATACCCACAATTTTTCGGTAAAGAAACTTGAGAGTTTGTATTGGTTAAAGATAAACCAAATAATAACTAATCACCAGACTTAGCATTTAGATATGTGTTGAAGTTGAGGGTTTATTGAAGAAATCCTTAATCACAGCAAAAGCAATAATTTTACTTTTTGCTTTCAAATATAAAAAAAATATTAATTTATTGACATTAGTAATAAGTCATGCTAGCAAATCGTATAAGGTAATTACTAAATTAAAGCTTATGTCCATCAAAAATATAGCTGATTGCAGATAAGTTAATTATGAACATGTAGCAAAACCTAGAATGCTCTAATCTCCATTCTCTGTTCAGGAAAAATCTAAAAACCCAGTAACTTAATACCCGATCAAGTTGCAAATTGCTATAGATTTTGGCAGAAATAAAAAATTAAGATAGCGTAGAAAAAATAGGACTTTATCTTGTTAATGTCTAACCAAACTAAACAATAAAATTCTATTTCTCCTGACCCATTGACCACTGGTGCATATTATTCTCAATATAAAATCCCAGCTTGTACTATCCTAAAAAAAGCCTTATGTCAACCCTTGTTATTGTAGAATCTCCCACTAAAGCCCGGACTATACGTAACTATCTACCCTCTGATTACCGCGTGGAGGCATCCATGGGTCATGTGCGTGACCTGCCACCTTCTGCTGATGAAATACCAGAAAAATATAAAGGAGAAAAGTGGGCACATCTAGGTGTAAATGTAGACTCAAATTTTGAACCTCTCTACGTTGTACCTAAAGACAAAAAGAAAACCGTGAAAGAACTGAAAGATGCTTTGAAAGAAGCTGATGAATTAGTTCTGGCCACAGATGAAGACCGGGAAGGAGAAAGCATCAGTTGGCATTTACTACAACTACTAAAACCGAAAGTTCCTACTAAGCGGATGGTATTCCATGAGATTACTCCAGAAGCTATCCGTAAGGCAATCGAAAACTGTCGCAATATAGACGAACAGTTAGTTAGGGCACAAGAGACAAGGCGTATTCTAGACCGACTTTACGGTTATACTCTCTCACCTGTACTGTGGAAAAAAATAGCCTGGGGTCTCTCTGCAGGAAGAGTACAGTCAGTAGCAGTTCGACTATTGGTAAACCGAGAACGTCAACGTCGAGCTTTTAAACAAGGAGGTTATTGGGATTTAAAGGCTAGTTTAGAACAGGCAAAAAAACCTTTTGAGTCTAAACTTGTTACTCTTGGGGGTACAAAAGTAGCTACTGGTAGTGACTTTGATGAAAATACAGGCAAAATAGCTGAGGGTAGAAATGTTGTTTTGTTGGATGAAGCTCAAGCAGAAGCTCTGAAGGAAAGACTGCAAGATAAACCTTGGATTGTTAGTAATGTTGAAGAACGAGCTGTTAAACGTAAGCCATCCCCACCCTTTACAACTTCTACTTTACAACAGGAATCTAACCGTAAACTAAGAATGGGTGCTAGGCAAACAATGCGGACAGCCCAAAGTTTATACGAACAGGGCTTTATTACCTATATGCGGACAGACTCAGTACATTTGTCTGATGAAGCGATCGCTGCTGCTCGGAATTGCGTGGAAAAAATGTATGGTCCAGAATATCTGAGTCCCCAACCACGACAATACACTACTAAAAGTAAAGGAGCTCAGGAAGCTCATGAAGCTATTCGCCCTGCTGGTAAAACTTTCCGCACGCCCCAGGAAACAGGGTTGAACGGTCAAGAACTTGCTCTTTATGACTTAATATGGAAACGGACAGTAGCTTGTCAAATGGCTGACTCTCGCCAAACTCACATTACAGTTAACTTGCAAGTAGAAGATGCGGGTTTTCGTTCTAATGGTAAACGTATAGACTTTCCTGGTTTTCTCCGGGCTTATGTTGAAGGTTCCGATGACCCAGAAGCAGCTTTGGAAGACCAAGAAGTACTTTTACCTCCTTTGAAACAAGGCGATCATCCAAATTGCAAAGAAATAGAAGTGGTGGGACATGAAACTCAGCCACCTGCTAGGTTTACTGAAGCATCTCTGGTAAAAACTCTAGAAAGTGAAGGTATTGGTCGTCCAAGTACCTACGCTACTGTTATTGGTACTATTGTTGATCGTGGTTATGCCAAACTTCAGAATAATGCTTTAGTTCCGACTTTTACTGCTTTTGGCGTGACAAGTCTATTAGAAAAGCACTTTCCTGAATTTGTGGATGTTAAGTTTACTGCCCGTATGGAACGTACTCTGGATGATATTTCTACTGGTGAAGCTCAATGGTTGCCATATCTACGAGAATTTTATTCTGGAGAAAGTGGGTTGGATACTCAAATTAAGGAACAGGAAGAGCATATTGACCCTAAGTTAGCCCGTACCATTGAATTGGATAATTTGGATGAGGAACCAGAGATGACTTATCGTATCTGTATCGGTAAGTTTGGTGCTTATATTGAGGCCGAAAATGGTGAAGGTGTTGTCAAGGCTTCTATTCCTGAAGATTTAACTCCATCAGACTTAGACCCAGAACAAGTAGAGAAAATTCTGAAGCAAAAAACAGAGGGTCCTGAGGAATTAGGTATTCATCCAGAAGAAGATAAACCTATCTATATTATGACTGGTCGTTATGGTCCTTATGTACAGTTGGGTGATGAGGTAGAGGGAAGTAAGAAAAAACCAAAGCGAGCTTCTTTGCCGAAGGGTGTAAAGATGGAAGATGTGACTTTGGATATGGCAGTAGGGTTATTGTCTTTACCTCGTACTTTGGGCGTTCACCCAGAAACGGGTTGCAAAATTCAAACTAATTTAGGACGTTTTGGTCCTTATGTTGTTCACGACCAAGGTAAAGAGGTTGGCAAAGATTATCGTTCTTTGAAAGCTGGGGATGATGTTTTGACTATTACTTTGGAACGTGCTTTGGAGTTATTAGCTCAACCTAAAAGAGCGAGGCGTGGTAGTGCTAAAGCTGCACCTCCACTCAAAGATTTGGGTAAACATCCTGAAGATGGAGAGGCTGTGGGTATTTATGATGGTCGTTATGGACCTTATGTGAAGCATGGTAAGGTTAATGCTTCTTTGCCAAAGGATACGGCTGTTGAGGATGTGACTTTGGAGCAAGCTGTGGAACTTTTGAAGGCAAAGGCTAGTAGTAAGAAGTCTACTCGAGGTAGAAAGTCTACAAAGTCAAAAGCGGGAAGTAATTAGGAGGTTAGGAGTCACAAGTCACGAGTCAGGAGTTAGAAAAAATGGGAATCATACAGGAGGTAGGAGGAAAAATCACTCTTACGATTTTTCTGCAATGATTTGTGAAAAAAACTGTAGGGGTTTGGTCTCCAAACCCTAATTATTTTCCTATTCTCCAATTTTCTCCACCAGGCAACTCAGTCAAAAAGTTATTAATTTATTGTTGGTAATTCTTTTTTAGAGCTGATTTATCAAGTAAATATTAAGGCGCAAAATTAATTTCTATACTTAGCTTTCAGGAGTTTTATAAATTAAATACCTATGAATTGAAAAAAAAAGACTTGCTTTTTTTTATCAAAAATAAAGTATTTTCGTTATATGCTATTTCTGAACAATTAGCTTAATGTAATAAGCACTATGGATGAGGCAACAGGACAAACATTAGTAGAATCAGCACTTACCATAGCTGAATTTGCAGGATTTGCTATGGGCCCAGAAGGATTAGTACTGTCTGCGGGAGCTGCAATATTACGTGATTTATAGCAATGAGCGCTGGCACGCTTTACATACTACTAATGTCTTAAAATGTAGTATTAAGTTCTGCTACATGACCGATATTTTTGATATGCGATCGCAACTCAATTCCTCTGTCGTGAGCCAAATATGCTTTTGCCTGCCATATCTGACATCAGAAGGTCTGCGATCGTGTCTCGGTTTCACCCCATCCAACCATGCTGATCTTCAAGTTTTATAGACTCGCTCCTTGAAATTTAATTCCTTGGAATAATTGATTTAACTACT